>PLZT01000214.1 GCA_003152255.1 Methylocystaceae bacterium
GGCCGGCCGATGCCCAGCTCCTCCATGCGCTTGATCAGCGTCGCCTCGGTGAAGCGCGGCGGCGGCTCGGTGAAATGCTGGGTGGCGTCGATTTTCTCGCGGGTGACGGGCTCGCCGGCCTCCATGCGGGGCAGGCGGCCGCCGTCCTCGTCGGCCTCGTCGTCGCGGCCTTCCTGATAGAGTTCGAGAAAGCCGGCGAAGCGCACGACCTGGCCGGTGGCGCGCAGCTCCAAGGCGCGCGCCCCCGCTTTGGCGTCGATGTCGACCGTGGTGCGCTCCAGCTCCGCGGATTCCATCTGGCTGGCGACGGCGCGGTTCCAGATCAGCTCATAGAGCTTGGCCTGTTCGGGTTCGAGGTGGCGCGCCATGTCCTTGGGCAGACGGCTCGCGTCGGTGGGGCGGATCGCCTCGTGCGCTTCCTGCGCGTTCTTCGCCTTGGCGGTGTATTTGCGCGGCGCCTTGGGCACGAAGCGCTCGCCATATTGCTTGCCGATCACCGTGCGTATACTTGTGATCGCCTCCGGCGCCATGTCGACGCCGTCGGTTCGCATATAGGTGATGAGGCCGGCGGTCTCGCCGCCGATGTCGACGCCTTCATAAAGCCGCTGCGCGACGCGCATGGTCTGCGCCGGCGCCAGCCCGAGCTTGCGCGAAGCTTCCTGCTGCAACGTCGAGGTCGTGAAAGGCGCATAGGGGTGGCGCTTGACGGGTTTCGCCTCGACCGAGCGCACGTTGAATTGCGCGGCGTCGAGCGCCTTCTTAAAATCCTCGGCCTCCTTGCCCTCGCCGATATCGAGCCGCGTGATCTTCCTGCCGTCGGCGCCGACGAGCCGGGCGGTAAAGGACTCGTCGCGCGCCGTTTTAAGATGCGCGACCAGCGACCAATATTCGCGGCTGACGAACTTTTCGATCTCCAGCTCGCGGTCGCAGACGAGGCGCAGCGCGACCGATTGCACGCGCCCGGCCGAGCGCGCGCCGGGGAGCTTGCGCCACAGCACCGGCGACAGGGTGAAGCCGACGAGATAGTCCAGCGCGCGGCGGGCGAGATAGGCGTCGACGAGCGCCTGGTCGATCTGGCGCGGATGCGCCATCGCCTCCTTGATCGCGTCCTTGGTGACGGCGTTGAACACCACGCGCTCGATNNCCTCGCCCTCGCGATCCGGATCGGTCGCGAGAATGACTTTGTCGGCTTTTTTGACGAGTTCGGCGATGGCGGCGACGCGCTTGGCGCCCTTGGCGTCCATCTCCCAGATCATCGCGAAATCGTCTTCCGGGTCGACCGAGCCGTCCTTGGGCGGGAGGTCGCGGACATGGCCGTAGCAGGCGATCACGTTGAAATCGCGGCCGAGATATTTGTTGATCGTCTGGGCCTTGGCCGCCGATTCGACGATGACGACGTTCATATCAACCCACCCTTGCAAATCCGTCGATAACCCTGCGCGGCCTCGTCCAAAGTCGCGTGGCCGGACCGCTCCGCCAGATGCGGCGACCGGGCGGGAACATGGTCAAGCCGGCCCCCGCTGTCAAATGCGACGGGGAAACCGACGCGCAGAAACGGCCTTCGCGGCCGCTGTCTCGCGTCTTGCGGGCGCGGCGCGGCTCCTGTATGAGCAGCGCTAGCGCGTGCGGGCAATTAGGCCGCCCGCGCGGCCGTGGGGCCTCGTGGCGGAGTGGCTACGCAGAGGACTGCAAATCCTTGTACGGGGGTTCGATTCCCTCCGAGGCCTCCAGTGAAATTTCAATGACTTATGCCAAGAATCGACCTGAGAGCGACCCGTTTTCATGTCGCATCGTGTCGCAGTCCCTACCGTTGATTTCAAATGACTGCCAAACAGGCGCGGCAGGTCCGTGCAACATGGGGCGCGACATGGGACGCGATGTTAAGAGCCGCCCTTCACGGCGGCGTCTAGGGCGGTCTGAAGGTCTCGCCGCAGCTCAGAGAAATTGAACATCGCGACTCGGCGATGCCGATCCTTTCCTTCAATTCCTTTGATTGTTTCGGCAGTAATTTTGGAGGCAGCTAAAACACGGATAAGCGCTGGGCCAGCTTGCCGGCCCGTCACCTGAGACCATTTTGAAACGAAACATGGGTGCAGAAGTAAATATTTATCCTCGGTTGAGTCCGAGTCATCCATAAAACTTCTCCACAACGGCGTATGGGATAATATGGATATTATGTAGAGTATCTTGCTGGGATCAATATTGAATTCAGATAACTCCAGCGCAACCGCCCAAGTCAAAACGTTTTCAAACGTATATTCAATCTTCTTTCCTTTTCCGGGGGATGCCGGGACAAGCCTCAGCTTTTGGAAGTTGTTTATTCGACCTTTGAACGCGCCCTTCGATTCATCTCGAACGCCAAATGTGCTCATGAGCGCGCTCTCGACCTGAGCAAATGTGAACATCGAACCACTCCCCCTGTTCTGGCCACATAACACGCCCCGCGATAGAATAGCAAATTTACCATTGCTGTTCCACTCAGTTCCTTGTATATGGTAAAAGTGCAATTGAAGTTCTGAGAGTCGAAACCGCATACGCCATCGAACGGAGATTGGTCGAAATGGAAAAGAGCGCAGTCAACAACGGCGATGGCCGCCAGGCCTCCATCGCGTCGGATTTGCTCGAGGGGGCGGAACAGATCAGCGAGTTCACGGGCCTGCCCGTTAGGCAAATTTACTATCTCGCGGACCAAGGTCATTTGCCGGGCGTTTTTCGCCTTGGTCGCAAAATATGTGGGTTGCGCAGCGAAATCGCCGCCGGATTGCGCGCTCGCGCCACTAGCGGGAAGGCGGCGTGATCGATGGCCCTCAAAAAAGCGAAGAGGCCCGGGACCGTCGCCACGGTCCGCAGGCCTCGAAATGGTAAGCAAATCGCTGGGCTCGCCTATTTCAATAACGCAACACCGATAGCGCTTCAATCGAAAACGCTCGCTGCCCGCTTTGGTCTCTCCGAAGCGGCTGCGCTGGCGCTCGCACCTCTCATTTTTGGGGAGGCTATGCAATGACGATCTTGGGAATCGACCCCGGCCTTGATGGCGCAATCGCTATTCTGACGGAAGCCGGCGAACTGGTCGGCATTCACGACATGCCAACTTTAGAAGACGGCGCGAAGGGCCGCCGCGCCGTCAACCCGGCGCTGTTCGCCAGCATCATCTACGCTTCGAACGCGACCCTCGCCTTTTGCGAGCTTGTCGGCCCGCGCCCAACCGATAGCACAACGGGAGCCTTCGGCTTTGGCCGCTCGCGCGGCATTATTGAAGGTGTTCTCGCCGCGGCGGGGATTCCGCTCACCATGATCGCGCCGCCCGTCTGGAAACGCGCCGCGAACATCGCGCCGGGGAAGGAGAATAAGGACTCCGCCCGCAGCGTCGCAATCTCGCGCTGGCCTTCTCAGGCCGTGCTCTTTTTCCGCAAGTGCGACTGCGACCGAGCCGAGGCGGCGTTGATCGCCGGCGCGGGGCTCTTGCGGAAAGGCGGCGCGCCGTGAACGTTGTGCCGAAAATTCCCGCCGACCTTCGCCTGCTTGGGCTCGGATTGA
Source organism: Methylocystaceae bacterium (assembly GCA_003152255.1). Next base: position 3,538 of record PLZT01000214.1, read on the forward strand.
ACGAATGCGAGCGCGCTCTGCTCGATTGCTGGCCTGTCGTTTTGCACAAGGCGACATACAGCAAACTTTTCGCGCTCGGCATTCACGGCGACGGCGTGAACGGACACGGCCCTTTCGACGCGCTCCAGGTCGCGGACGTGATCTTTCGCCGGGGCGGCCGGTTCGATTTTTCCCGAGACGTTCGCGAGCTGCGCGGGCATGTCTCGGGGGTGCTTATCCCCGCGCGAGACGAGTGCGGCGATCTTGTCGACCTCGCCGCGTGGAATGTCGATGACGGCGAGCTGGCCTTGTGGCGCGGCGTGGCGTCGATGCTTTGTGAGGATTGGATAAGCGCCCCGCGCATCGAATCAGATGCGCTCGCCGTGTTCGCGGACGTGGCCTCGTGGCTCCGCGCCGGTCGTCGCGGCGTTGTCATCGTGGATCCGCAACGCGCGCGCTGGCGTCTGACGGGTGAACGCCTCGCTGTCGACGATCCTGCTTTCGGGCGCCGCATTCGCGACATGCTGCGCCTTCCCGAGCCGCAAATCTTGGTCGCCTCGAAAAATGAGAGGCGCGCGGCATGAGCGACCACACCCAACACCTTGTCGCGCTCGAGGACTTCGACGAGGCGCTTCCCAAAGAGCCGGCAGGTTTTTTCTATCCCGTCGGCGAGATAGCCCCAACATTCGAGCCGCTCGCATCGCGTGACGAGCTGCTTGTCTCGGCATGGCGCAAGCGCGTCTTGCCGCCGCGTGATTATCTGAGTGGCGAGGTCATCAGCACAACATCCCGCATTCTGATCGTCGGGCCAACCGGCATTGGAAAGACGCTTTTTGCGCTGGATTGGGCCGCGGCGATGGCGGCGGGGGCTGACTTTCTCGGCTGGCAAGGACGGCGCCGCTCGCGCGTGATGTATCTCGACGGCGAGATGTCGTCAGAGACATTTAAGGAGCGAGTGGAACTCATTGGCGATCGCTACGGCGACGACATAGAGCTGTTCGGTTACAACCGCGATGTTCTCTCGCCCGACGAAATGCCGCCGTTGAATACTGACGTGGGCCGCGCGTGGCTTTGGCGCGAGATCGAGACCGTAAAGCCGGACGTGATTTTTTTCGACAGCATTATGTGTCTGCTGGCCGGGACAATGAGCGAAGAAGAAGGCTGGTCGATAATCAAAGACCTCCTTCTCCAAATCTCCTCGCGCCGTATTGCTCAAGTGTGGCTGCATCACACTGGCCATGACGCCTCCAAAAGCTATGGAACCAAAACCCGCGAATGGCAGATGGAGGCCGTCATCATGCTTTCGAAACTCGACAATGACGATGCCCCAACGGAACAGTCCGCCGCCTTCAATCTAAAATTCGACAAAGCGCGAAACAAGACGCCAAAAAACTATGAGCAGTTCGCAGCCAAAATCGTGCGAGCGACTGAAAGCGGATTTGTCGCTGAAGAGGGGCTTGCGTCAAAAGCCAAGGCGACAAGCGAGGTTGAGATTATCCGCAGGGCATTCCTTGACGCATATTCAAACCTCGCCGAAAGCGTCACGCCGTCTCCCGGCTTCGACGGCAAGCCGGTTCGGAAAGTAGCCGCCGCCGCCATCCGCGACGAAATCAAAAACCGGGGATATTTGGACACCGACGAAAAGGGCCACATCACGGCAGCAAGCCGCCAATGCCTTCGTCGGGCAAAATCCGAACTACTGGCCAAAGGGGGCTTTGTCGAAGCGGAGGGCCTCGTCTGGCGTATCCGGCCGAGCCTTAACTGCGTGACATGACGGCCTCTCTAGAGAAAGGCCTGTCACGTAACGCACGTGACAAGGGCCAGCGTGACGCGTCACGCAGTATGTCACGCAGTATGTCACGCAGTTAAGGCCAAGGTATTCCACGACGATGAGAAAGGGAACAACATGACGACGGGAGACTTCACAAAACGCGGCGTGGCTCACGGTCTCAAGTTCGGAGAGTTTGACGCCCTGCCGGCTGGCACGAAGACGAAACTCGTGAGGCTCATGTCGCGCATCGCCGAGAAGAGCTACCGGCGCGGACTTCAGCACGGAACGCTCGACCTAACCGTTGATCCTGCGAAACTCCGCTTCGAGGTATCGCTGGACAAGTCACCGTTTACCGACGGCGCGGGCGGCGATACGGCGATTGAACGCTTGTTCATGGAATGCGGCGCCCTCCGCCATATTGGCTTTGCGGAGCAGTCACCATGATGACGCCCACGACCGCGCCGCCAGGAAACCCCGACGACCTCGCGACGCTCGCGCATCGCGTGGAGCGGCTCACCATTTCGCGGACAAACCCCTCGCGCCCATGCCCTGCGGAGATTGGCAACAACCATGGGTTGCGCCGGCGCGAAGCGGGACCGTGACAGCGCGGAAAAGCCCAGGATGACGGGATATGGCCAAAGGGAGAAAGTCAAATGATATCAAACACTTACGCGTCATTCCCCCGACCAAGGGAAACACACGGGTCGCGCGCGAGAGCCCGTCGGTGCAACTTACAGGCGAAATTCAGAGCCTAAAATTTAGAGGCGAGGCGAATGGCAGACGCGGTGGTGACTAAAAAACAATTCGCGGCGTTGGTCGGCGTCACGCCCGGACGCGTGTCGCAGTGGATCAGCGCGAAGCAAATTAGCGGGGCTGCGATCGTCGGCTCTGGCCATCGCGCTCGCATCCGGGTCTCCGTGGCGCGCGAGCAACTAGCGCGAACGCTCGACGTCGATCAGCGCCTAAGCGGGAACGCCAAAGCCAAACTCGACGACCGGAAACAGGCCGCCAGCGTCCCGAAGTCAATTCCGGCCAGCACCCTTGCTCCCGCGTCCCCCGGGGCTATCAGCCAGCCGCCTCTGCACGATGGCGACGACGACGACGATTTGCCCGTCGAGGAGAAGATCAAGCGCCAGCGCCTCCAACAGATCATGCTTTCGAACGCGAAGGCGCAAACCGAGGCGGCCGCACAATCGGGAAAATATGTCCGCGCCGACGACGCGCGGCGGGAAGCGGGCCACATTGCCGGGCGGATGGTGACGCTGTTCGACGCCAGCTTGCTGGAACTCTCCAATGCGCTCGCCGCGCATCCGGCAACGTCGGCGCGAGAGACATTGCGCATATTGAGATCAACCTGGCGCGAGATTAGGGCGCGACAGGCGAAGTCCATCGGGGCCGAGGCCGCGCTTATGCCGGCATTACTCGAAGACGAGGCGGAGGAGAAAAATGTCTCTAATTGCTAATTCCGGCCGCATCACCCTCGAATCCATCGCCGCTGCTTTGGAGCCGCCCGCGCCGATTGATTTCCTGGCATGGGCGGAGGCAAATGTCACTTTCGACGATGGGCCGTTCACGGGGCCGTATAGCCGCGCGCTGTTCCCGTTTAACGACGAAATTTTGCGCGCTCTATCGCCGAGCGATCCATGTAGATTTGTGACCTTCATGGCCTCCGCACAATGCGGGAAAACCGTGCTGGGCAACATCTTCTGCCTCGGATCGATCGTCATGGGGCGTGGGACGTTTCTCTACTGCCATCCGACGACCGACAACGCGCTGAGGTGGTCTAAAGCAAAACTCACTCCATTGATGAATTCGACGGCTGGAGTGCGCGAGCTGTTCCCGGCGCGCGCCAACGATTCGACGGCGGCAATCCTCTATAAAGAGCGGCGCGACGGCTTATCTCGGCTGATGATCTCCGGGGCAAACTCGCCTGCGTCGCTGTCACAGGTGACGATCAACAATCAAGTTCAAGATGACCTAGCGAAGTGGGAGCCAAACCTGGCCGGCGATCCCGAGTCCATGGCCGACAGCCGATCGCGAGCCATTTCCGACGCAAAAATACTGAAAATATCGACGCCGTTGATCACACCGGGCTGCCGTGTGACCAAAAACTTCACGGACGGGTCGCAAGAGTATCCGTATCTCGCGTGTCCGCACTGCGGCTACATGCAGGTGCTCGAGTGGAGCAATATGCTAGCGACGCTCGATTCGGCGAGACCGGAGGCGGCATCTTTCAGTTGCGTCGAATGCGGCGGCGTAATCGAAGAACATCACCGGCCGCAGATGCTCAGCACCTTTGAATGGCGCGCGCATAACCCTTCGGCTAAGGCAACGCATCGGTCCTTCTGGCTTTGGAGCGCGTATTCATTTTTGCAATCGTGGGAGCAAATCGCGAGGGAATGGCTCAAAAACCAAGGTGACCCGGCTGGCGAGAAGTCGTTTTGGAATGATACGCTTGGCCTCGCCTATGAAACTCGCGGCGATGGACGCCCATGGGAAGAGCTGGCCGCGCGCGCGGCGAAGTCAGACTATGCGCGCGGAGTAGTCCCCAAGGGCGCTCTAGTATTGACGGTCGGTATAGACTGTCAACTCGACCGAATTGAATGGGTGCTAGTCGGACATGGACAGCAATATCGGCGCTACATTGTTGATTATGGTGTCATCGGCAAGCATATTTCCGAGCCGGACTGCCAGCGCAACCTCGATTTACTGCTTGAGCGTAAATGGTTCAATTTTTGCGGACAGCCGATGAGCATTTCGCTCGCGGCGATCGACGCGAATTTCAGCACAGACGAGGTTCTGCTCTACGCTCGGAAATACCCGGTTCACAAAATGATCGCCATTCGAGGCGCGCGCGGTGACTCCGCTCCGCGCATCGCGAAAGTTCAGCGCGAGCGCGATGAGAAGAAGGGCGTTGTGCGCAAACGCAGCAATAAGTTTTTCAACATCGGCGTGAACAATTTCAAATTGGCGCTCTATCGCGATCTCGTGAAGGACGATCCGGTGCTGCCCGGTTACATCTTATTTCCGACCGGACTCGAAGACCGATTTTTCCAAGAGCTAGTGAGTGAAACCCGCGTCGCCAAAAAGCGCATGGGGATGCTCTATTACATTTGGGACAAGCCCGATCGACAGGCAAACGAAATATTAGACTGTGTGATCTACGCCAGCGCGGCGGCGATAAAACACGGCGTCAATTTCATTTCAGATCAGGGCTGGAAAAAACTCGAAGCTGAGTTTGAAGTGCGTGCGTCAACCGCAGTCGATGTGACGAAACTCGATAATCCGCGTTCCCTTGTGTTCAAATCAATAGCAAGCCAACTGGCGAGGTAAGAACGTGGCAGGGATACGAATTTTCAAACTTGACATGACGGACAGATTCACTGGCGATGCGATGACGCTGGAGGGCGGGCGCAGTTTCGAGGGAGAGTCGCCATTCTACATTGCGGTCGAGTTGACTCGGTGGGAGATGACTGTCGAGGAAGCCGGTCGCGTCGCCACGGCGGCAGGTCGGCTCAGCGGTCGTATCGGGCGCGCTGGTCAGAAGCGCGAACGTCCGAAGCCTGGACCAATTTTTAGGCAAAAGCTTTCAACGGAAGATCAGACCGTCGCCGCGATAATTGAGCTCGGTCTTTGCGCCGTCGACGACATTGATGCGGTCTACTTCGAATTCGCTGGGATGCGCGTCGCGCTCGACGACGAATATGGGGCGAACCTGCTCGGGGCGCTGGAGCGGTTCGCCGGTGATATCGCCGATATGAAGCGCGGAAGCGGCGAAGTTTACCCGTTTTTTCTTCGGCCAGATTGGGGGTTTTAATGAGCGCGAAATCGACTGCCATTGATCGGCTCGCGCACCAATTTGCGGGCGAAGCGCTTGGCGCGAATCCGACGCGCGAAGAACTGATCACAATGGCGCTCGTCGAACTGCGAGAAGAAAATAGAATTCTGCGCCAACAGATCGGCGGTTCCGCGACGCCAAGGGTTTCGCGTGCAGCCGGCTACGTCACATTGAAAGAAGCCTCGTTCGAGGTTGGAGTCTGCGCCGAGTGGTTGCGACGCCTGGCTGCTCGGGCGGAAATAGACGCGGTTTTCCAGGACCGTCGCTGGCTGGTCCGGATCGACGACTTGAGGGCAAAATATCTTCGAAAATAGGCTCTTCTGCGTTTTTTGTGGGTAGTAACGGCTTGAAACTATAGTTCAGGAAGGCTGGATGTGAGGATTTTGAGTTTGAGATATTCCTCGTCGCGCAGGCCGTAGGCGCGGCGTTGGA
>PLZT01000342.1:0-370 GCA_003152255.1 Methylocystaceae bacterium
GCCTCGGTGAGGCTGCGGAGGAGCCGTTCCACCTGGTCCTGATTGTCGATCACTTGGCAGCCCCTTTGATTCGAGGTGTGCCTGGATCATACCGATCCTGCGGACTGCGGCCAGTCAGCAGGTTTAAAATATCGGGGACGATCTCGCCGATTGTTTGCATGGGTTGCGGCGACAAGGTGCGGAAGCTGGCTCCGCGCAGGCCATTATCGGGCGGGGCGAACCGTCGGCATTCTATGGCATTGACGCGTCGGCCCGCGGCAACGGAAGGATGAAATGCGTCTGTGTCGACCTTCTGACGCCGGCTGAAAGGGTTGGCGCCGAACCGATGCCCCCAACAGCCATTACACCGACGGCGCCTGTGACGCCCGAG
>PLZT01000342.1:422-6880 GCA_003152255.1 Methylocystaceae bacterium
AATTTGAGAGCGCGTCAAACGCCGCGGCCTCGGCGAGTTGCCGTGTCGCTGCTCTCGCTGCAAACCTCGCAGTGTTTGTCGCCGGGAGGTGATCAGGAGCGGGCGTGCTGCGGCTCAGCGCGCCAAGACTGCCCCCGGCGTAGGCGAGAGGAAACGATAGCGGCGACAAATGGTCGCGGCCACCGGCGTGACGAAGTTGGCGGACCGATGCCCGATGCCGCGGAACGGCTGGGCGAGAGTGCGGCAGATAACGGCATTCATTCGCGGCCACGCCCAGTCTGAACGTGGAACTGCGCCCGCCCCTATTTATGCGTCAGCGTGACGCATTGCATTCGCTCGACATGTGTTTGAAATTGCAAGCTATACATCTGATTCGTCACGTGTTGTCGCGGCGGTCCCAGTTCGTCACGGTAGCGCTCGCAGTGCAATCTTGTTGGCGTCGGCTGAGGGAAGATAGCGTGTTCGCGATCTACCATCTCTCTGAGAGCGACAGCAATCGCCATCCGGCGGCGTGCGGTTTCGCCGCGGAGAAGTCCCCGCCACAGGGGCAGGCGCTTGACGCTTTGCGCTCCTCTGATCTCCTCGACCGGTTCTATTCTTGGCGTGGAGCGTCAAGAGAACGTTACATATGCTCGATCTTCACCCTCGAAGACGAAACGATAATCGCCGATTTCGTGCAGGCTGTCGTCATTGGCGTCGCGCGAGACGCAGTCGGGCGTCGACCGGTGTGCGTTCTCTCGACAAACGATTTCGACACGAAGAACGGGCGAGCAATTCGCGTGGAGGGACGTGCGCTTGGCGTCAACGAATGGCACGTTCATTTTGGCTCCGAAGACGCCGGGCTGAGCGATCTTGCGAATGCGCTCTTGAGCTGATCTACGGCTCCGTTTTGTGAGGCGCCGCAGGCGAGTTTCGAAAAAGCCCCGATCCCGATCATCCCAAGGTCGCGGCGCCTGTTGACGATCCGGCTGCGACGTGCCCACCCATATCGTTCCTGGATGATTTCGCGGCAGCGCCGCTTTCGCACGGCATCCCCTGAATAAGGTTTATGATGCTCGTTCATCAAACAAAGGAAACCGCGATGACAAAGCAACCGGGCCTCGACAACCGCCACAGAGACAAGAACGGCGAAATCGCCAAGAAGCACGGCAACACGCTCATATCCACGTTGCGCCAGACCTATGGCGCCGGGTTCGCTCCGGGGCGTTCCGGTGACGAAAAATTGAAGGACCTGCTGCACGACCTCGACGAGCCGTCTCTCACGCATCTGATCCACGACTTGCGGAAGAACCCCACTTGATTCCACGGCGACGGTGAAACGACGCCGCGACTTCTCATCGGTTGACCGCGCAAGTCCGCGCGACGGCGCGCACGGCATTGAGATTCTCGAACGCCGGGCGATGCCCGCATAGCTCGCCATCGATCCGGAAGGGATGTCGCGCAAGGCCTGCCAGAAGAAATGCTGGAAGGTCGTCCCCGGCATGTCGTCGGGGCGGGTCGGACCCGAGGCGGCAAAGCGCATCGGTGACAGCAACCTCATAGCCGACCATCCGATCGCCGGCGGCGGCGCGGCGCCCGCGTTCATTTTCCGTTTTCCCGTTCGGACGACTCGCAACGGGAAAAGAAGACCCCTTATGTTTGTTGGCTTTTCCCGTCTTTCCCGTTTTCCCGTCGCAAACAATAGAACTGGCGATCTGTCGCGTCGTCCGGCTCGGTCCATGTCTAGCGAATGACACGGGATCGAACATCCGCTTCCGGCTCCGGGAAAACGGGAAATGCGGGAAAACAGCTTCCTATCAATTTGTTGCGCCGATCTTGGCAACGGGAAATTTCCCGTTCTGACGGGAAAACCGGGCGGGGTAGCTCGCCGCCGTCGCTATGTTCGCCGGCCCGATCGGATGCCGACAGGCGCGTCGATTTTCGAGCGCGCGGATTGTAAAAGCGCCACGTCCACGCGCTCAAGGTTCTCGACCGGCGCATAATGAATCTCGACCGGATCGGCGGTTGCTGGCGCAGTGAAGGCAAACAGGGCGAGCAGTCCGGCGACAACTGACAAGCGAAAAGGCATGTGAACGCTGCTCCCAAATTTTCGCGCGGGGACATTCTTTCCTAAACCGCCAGATTGGCGATGTTACACTTCCGTCCGGTTTCAGGTCGAGTGGCGACCCTGGTTGAAAGACAGCGCTCTTCCGGGTTTGACCCAAAACGGGCATGGGTATTTATTTCCCAGCATATTAGGCCGCTTCGCCTCTCGTTGACGAAAAGGAATCCGACCGCGCCTTCGGCCAGCTGTCTTTGAACCTCGGGTCCTCCGTGCCGGAAAGCAGTTCGCCTGGCTCAAGGAAATGGTAGATTTTCTCGAGAGTTTCCGGCCGGCCGAAAGTGGTGCGTTTCGAGATATGGTAGGGTCTGAGATCGGACGGGTGATCGAGGCCAGCGGCGGCGACCACCTCGGCCAGCGCCAAAACGGTCGCCCGATGAAAAGATGCGACCCGGCTCGCCTTTTGCGGAACAACGAGCGCGCGCTGCCTGATGGGGTCCTGCGTCGCAACTCCTGTTGGACATTGGTCGGTGTGGCAGCGGAGCGACTCGATACAGCCGAGCGCGAACATGAAGCCGCGCGCCGAGTTGCACCAGTCGGCGCCCAGAGCCATGGCCCGGACCATCTCGTAGGCGGTGATAATTTTGCCGCTCGCGCCAAGGTTAATATGGTCGCGAATGTTGAGTCCGACGAGGGCATTGTGAACGAACATCAGCCCTTCCCGCAGCGGCATTCCGACGTGATCGAGGAATTCGAGCGGTCCCGCCCCCGTGCCGCCTTCGGCGCCGTCAATAACGATGAAATCGGGATAGATGCCGGTTTCCAGCATGGCCTTGCAAATGCCGAGGAACTCCCCCGGATGACCGACGCAGAGCTTGAATCCAACCGGCTTCCCAAGCGCGAGCCGACGCAGCCGCTCGATAAACTCCAACAGCCCGCGCGGCGTCGAAAATTCCGAATGCCAAGCCGGCGATATGCAATCCCGGCCGATTGGCACGCCCCGAGCCACAGCGATCTCCGGTGACACTTTGGCCGCGGGCAGCACACCGCCATGGCCGGGCTTTGCACCCTGGCTGAGCTTGATCTCTATCATTTTGACCTGTGGCTCGTTCGCTTGCTCCGCGAACCGCTCGGGTGAAAAGCTTCCGTTCGGATTGCGGCAACCGAAATAACCACTTCCGACTTGCAAGATGATGTCACCGCCGTGTTGCCGGTGGTAGCGGGTGAATCCACCCTCGCCGGTGTCATGGGCGAAACCGCCTAGCTTTGCTCCCAAGTTGAGAGCGAGAATTGCCTTAAAGCCGAGCGCGCCGAAGCTCATGGCGGAGATGTTTAGAACCGAAATCGAATACGGTTGGAGACAGCCCGGGCCTCCCACGGTAATGCGGAACTGCTCGGCTGCGACCGGCTTTGGCGCGATGGAATGGCTAAGCCACTCAAACGACTCGGAATTGACGTCAAGCTCAGTTCCAAATGGGAACTTATCGACGGTTATCTTGGCCCGTTCATAGGCCAACGACCGTTCCCTGCGGCTAAATGGCTGACCGTCAGTATCGCTTTCGGCAAAGTACTGGCGGACCTCCGGCCGGATTTCTTCCAGGATGAAACGGATGTGACCCACAATTGGATAATTGCGGAGGAGACTGTGCCGCGTTTGCAGAAGGTCATGCGTGCCCAGCAACGCGAGCATGGCGGCGAGACCACAAGGAAGCCAGTAGACGGGATCGCTGAATGAAAGAAGCAGCAACAGGATCGCGGCGACGAGCGCGCCGGCATAGGTCACGTAGCGCCTCGTGAAGGGCAGGAGCAGGTAACGCATGGTAGTGACGGTCTCCACGGATAGCATCGGCATCCAATGTCGATGTGATCGGCCGCTTAAGCTGCTTGAGCGGCGTGTTGTCCCTCGATAGTCGGGAAGCCCAGGGAGGGCAATGGATCAAGGCGGCGGGGGATTTGAGAGATTTTGTGCGAGACGCTTCCGATCCTCAGCGGTAGCGCCTTGTGTTGAATCAAGTTGCCCCCGTGGCGAGTCCTTAAGTGATATTCTTGGGAAGGTTACACGGCTGCTATTGGCGCATGGGCGAGTGTGAAACCAACTTGAGGATTTTGGGCGGAAATATTTGGCGAAAGCTCGGAGTCGAACTATCTGATAGTTGCTTCTCCAAAGGTGGGGGCATTTTTGCGAGGCAATCATGCATGTCACAATCGAAGCCGCCGAAGCCGCTATCCAAGCCGCACGCAAGCGCGCCGTCGAACTTGGGACCGAAATGTGCATCGCTATCGTCGACTCGGGCGCGAACCTAAAGGCGTTCTATCGCATGGACGCTGCATGGGTCGGCAGCATCGACATCGCCATCAAGAAAGCAAAGACCGCGGTCTTTTTCGGGATGCCTACAGGCCAGATCGGCAAGCTGTCACAACCGGGGGGCTCCTTGTTTGGGATCGAGCATTCCAATGACGGCCTGATCACTTTTCCAGGCGGCCTCCCAATTGTCGACAAGGAAGGCATTCTGATCGGAGCCATCGGCGTGAGCGGCAGCACGGTAGAAAACGATCACGCCGTCGCGCAGGCGGGCGTCAGCGTCGTTGGGGTCAGCGACCTGCCAGCACATCCCTGGCGCACCTGACCGCTCTCGAAGCGGCGGCGAATCCGCAATGGCCGGTTCAACGATCGAATAATCGCAAGCTTCGTTGCATGGCGCCCAGCGTCCACAACGTAAACGCCAAATATGGCACGAGAAATCCGATCTTGATCACCTCAAAGGCATCCGGTTCGGCCGAGACGTTGATCGTCACCGAGCCGATGACCCTTCGCGCCTCATCGGACTTGATCGAAGACGCCAATGAGGTTTCGACGATTTCTTCGGGCTGATTAATCCATTGATCAACTGCTAAATCCGCCCGCGAGTGAACGATTGCGAGTCCGGGAGCAGCCGGCGAATTGGCGCTGTTCGACGGATTTTGGAAGGAGATCGTCTTCTTGCTCATGCTGCATTCCTGTTGGGATCGGGAAATACCGACTCCGCGAGCCGCCGCAGTTCCTTCGCGGCATCGCTGCGAGGCGCGGCTTCAATCACCGAGAGGCCGCTCGTCGCGCTTTCCGCATAGACAACTCTTTGGATTAGCGCGGTCCCGAGCACCGGAGTTTCCGGGAATTGTTCAAGCGCCGTGAGCACATCCCGGCCAATGGCCGTATTCGAGATCATTCGGTTGATGACGAACGCCGCGCGCAAGCTTTCCTTATAGAGCCGCGCCTCGCGCACCAGTTGGACGGTCTCGGCGGCGGCCCAGACGTCGTAGGGCGAGGGCTGGACTGGGATTAAAACCAGGTCGCTCGCCATAATCGCCGCGCGGCCAAGTTCATTGACGCGCGGCGCACTGTCGATGACGATCACGTCGTAATGTGCAGCCAGCGCTGGGACCTCACGATGCAAGGTGGGCTTCGCCATGCCAACCACGACGAATATTGGCTCCGCCTGCCGCGCGCCAGACCAGGCTAGGGCGCTCCCCTGAGGATCGGCGTCAATGAGAAGGACTCGCCGCCCCGCATGACTGAGGCAGGCCGCGAGATTGATGGCGATCGTCGTCTTGCCCACCCCGCCCTTTTGGTTCAGCAGACTGATGATCATCTGGGCGTCTTTCCGCAAGAGCCAGAACGTACGGCGAATCTCCCACCGCGAATCCGAATCGATTTGCTGCTCGGCAAGAAATCTCATCAAATAGATAAAAAGACAACCTTGCTCGGGCTTTGATAGTGGGCGGTTTGAATAAAGCAATGCATGAACGGCCGAACAGCCATGTCCGCATTGGCGCGAACCCGCAACGTGGAGACATCGTACTTCGCGTGCGCTTTCCGAGGACAAGCGGACGCGACTGAACAATGCTCAAAGGCGCGGATTCTCGCCACCGTTACGATATCGCCAGCCGAGGTTCAGTGTGAAATTGTTAGAGTGCACTGGAAGGCGGAAAGCGCCCTTTGACGGCGAAAGCAGCGGTTCGAGAGCCCTTGGGCGGGCCATTGAATCAATATGTTGTGGCCCATTCTTGCGCTTGCTCGGGCTTTATATGGAGATTATGCGGAGAAGCTGCTCCTGAACGCCGGCGAGCTTTCGCGCTCAATTCGATGTCTCGCATTGCGATCATGTGGGCTGTGCTGGGACTCTGAGCATGGCCGAAATCTCGTCGATTGTCGATCCATGTGGTGTCCGGCGCAAAAATTCGCGTATCGCATCCGCTCGGCGGCGCGCTTCTTCCCAGTCCCGCGGCGCCACCTCATCAGGAAAGGGATCAGACATTTCGGCTCACCAGATTCGTCACATGTGATGCGTTCTGATTATCAATTAAGGTGCAACAAACGCATCCAGATTATCAAATTCGATACACGTTATCAAATTAAGCCTGTGACTAAGTTATTGAA
>PLZT01000304.1 GCA_003152255.1 Methylocystaceae bacterium
TCTCGCAACGAAGCTCCCAGGCGTCGAACTTTGTCCTGACGGGCGTCTGACCCCATGCGGCGCCGGTGAATGAACCGGTCAGAACGGCGAAAAAAACGCCGGCGGCGAGGCGACCTAAAAAACCATCTGAACAGGCGGCGTAAAGTTGCATCTGAGCTTTTCCAGTCGGCGTGTTTGCTGGCGAAAGGCGCGGGGCCGCGTGTTCGCATTCGCGCGACCCCGACGCATCCTAATCGTGTTCGAATTATTCCGCGAGTTCAACCGCGTTCTCGTCACTAATTTCCAGCATCGGGGCGCGCCGAGTTTGGCCCGCGCGGGCGGGCGGCGTCTCGCCAAGGCCGCGGCGTGTGGCGCCGGAGAACCCGCGACATTTTGACCATGGCCGCGCGAGTAATCGCTTGGGGGCGAGGAATCGTTCAAGATTTGTCCGAGAGCATCTTGTCAAGCTTGGTGAATGATGTCACGGACGAACGATCCTGGCAACGTCAGCTTGGGTTTGGTATTCTCGCGCGAATGCGGCCGGCGATCCTCGGGCGTCGCCGCGGATATAGAGCTTTCGGAGCGAGCATGATGCTCAAGCGCATGGTTATCATGTTGGTCGCGGTTGCGGTGACTTTCGGCGCGGTCTTTGGATTTCTGGCTTTCAAGGCGAGAATGATCTCGCAAATCATGGCCGCGCAATCCAATCCACCGCAGGCCGTGTCGACCACCGTCGTGGCATTGGCCGCGTGGCAGCCGAGGCTCGAAGCCGTCGGCAGCGCGCGCGCGGTCAATGGCGCGAACCTCAGCTCCCAGATATCGGGGATCGTCTCGGCCATCCACTTCGAATCGGGCGCCGATGTCAAACAGGGAAGCCCTCTGGTCGACCTGATCGCCCAAGACGACATCGCGCATCTGGAGGCGCTCAAGGCGACTACCGAACTCGCCAGACTAACATATGAGCGAGATCTAAGGCTGGTGAAGACAAAGGCGATAAGCGAGCAGACGATCGATACGGACAAATGGAACCTCAAAAACGACGAGGCGCAAGTCGCTCAACAGCAGGCTCTGGTGGATTATAAGTCGATAAAGGCGCCCTTCTCGGGGCGGCTCGGCATCCGCCAGGTGGACCGGGGGCAGTTTCTCGCCGCCGGAACCCCGGTCGTGACGTTGCAGCAGCTCGACCCGATTTATGTCGACTTCTTCTTGCCCGAGCAGGCGCTGGCGCAGATAAAGGTCGGCCAGCATGTGGCCGCGAAGATCGACGCCTATCCCGGCCATGTTTTCGACGGCGCTATCTCCGCGATAAATTCATTGGTGGATGTCGCCACGCGTAATGTCCAAATTCGCGCCACGTTCAATAATCCCGACAGCCGGCTGCTGCCCGGCATGTTCGCCACTGTGAACATCGACGTCGGATCGGCCCAGCGGCTCGTCACGCTGCCGCAAACGGCGATCGCTTATAATTCATATGGCAATATCGTGTTTCTGGTGGAGGAAAGGGGCAAGGACGCCGCCGGCAAGCCACTGCTTGTCGCCCGTCAGAGCTTCGTGACCACGGGCGAGACCAGAGGCGACCAGGTTTCGATCCTTAACGGCGTGAAGGAGGGTGACACCGTTGTGACGGCGGGCCAGATGAAATTGCGCAACGACTCGCCGATCGCGGTCAACAACGCGGTGCAACCGCTGAATGATCCCAATCCCCAGCCGGTCGACCGGTAGCAGGGACGCCAATTATGAATTTCACCGATATTTTCATCCGCCGCCCGGTGCTCGCGAGCGTGGTCAGTCTCATGATCCTGGTGCTCGGCGTGCGCGCGCTCGGGGCATTGCCGGTTTTGCAATATCCGAGAACGCAAAACGCGGTCGTGACGGTGACGACCATATTCTATGGCGCGGACCCCGATGTTGTCGCCGGCTTCATCACCACGCCTCTGGAAAACGCCATCGCCCAGGCGAATGGCATAGATTACATGAGTTCGACGAGCCAGAGCGGCGTCAGCACGATCACCGTCTATCTGCGCTTGAACTACGAGGCCGACAAGGCGCTGACCGAGATCAACACGAAGATCAGCTCGGTTCTGAACCAACTGCCGAATGGAACGCTGCAACCGCAGCTCACCGTCAAGGTCGGCCAGACGATCGACGCGATGTACCTCGCCTTCGACAGCACTGTCCTGAGCCGCAACAAAATAACCGACTATCTGGTGCGCGTCGTGCAGCCGAAATTGCAAGCCGTGCAAGGGGTGCAAACCGCCGAGATTCTCGGCGCGCAGAATTTCGCCTTGCGCGCTTGGTTCGACCCGATGAAACTCGCCGCCTATGGATTGACCGCGGCCGACGTCTTCACGGCGCTGAGCCAGAACGATTTCATCTCCGGCCTTGGCGCCACCAAGGGCCAGATGGTGCAGGTCAATCTCACGGCCTCCACCAATCTTCACAGCGCCGAGCAATTCGCGGAGCTGGTGCTCAAACAGTCTGGCGGCGCGATCGTGCGCCTCAAGGACGTCGCCAATGTCGTCCTCGGCGCCGACGATTACGAGAGCCAGGTCGGATTCGACGGCAAGCAGGCGGTCTATCTCGGCATTCAGATCGCGCCCGCCGCGAATCTGCTCGACGTCATCGCGGGCGTGCGAAAAATATTCCCAGAAATCCAGGCGCAATTGCCGCAAGGATTGACCGGAGCTATCGTTTACGACGCCACCGCCTTCGTCAACAGCTCGATCCGCGAGGTCGTTTGGAGCCTGTTCGAAGCGCTCGCCATCGTGACTTTGGTTGTGTTCGTATTCCTGGGCTCGCTCCGCTCGGTGCTTATCCCGACCGTGGCGATCCCGCTCTCTTTGATCGGCGCCTTCACGATGATGCTGATCTTCGGCTTTTCCATAAATCTGCTCACGCTGCTCGCCCTCGTCCTGGCGATTGGCCTCGTGGTCGACGACGCGATCATCGTGGTGGAGAACGTCAACCGGCACCTTGCCGAAGGGTTGACGCCGACCGCCGCCGCGATTCAAGCCGCGCGCGAACTTGGCGGGCCAATCATCGCGATGACCATCGTGCTGATCGCGGTCTATGTGCCGATAGGCTTCCAGAGCGGACTGACCGGAGCGCTGTTCACCGAATTCGCCTTCACTCTGGTCGGCGCCGTCACTATTTCGGCCGTCGTGGCGTTGACGCTCTCGCCCATGATGAGTTCGCGCCTGCTCATCGCGCACGACCTCAAAAGCCGCGGTTGGCAGGATCGCCTGTCGGAATTCATCGACAGCGCCTTCGACAGACTGCTGCGGCTATACCAGCGCGCGCTGCACGGCAGCCTCGACACATTGCCGGTGACGACGGTGTTTTCGCTGATCGTGCTGAGCAGCATTTATTTTCTTTATGTGGAGGCCGGAAGCGAGCTCGCGCCGCAAGAGGACCAGGGCATTATCATCACCTCCGCCTCGCCGGCGCCCAATGCGACGCTGGAGCAAAAGCTCATCTACTCGAGGCAAGTCTACGCGGCCTTCGCCGAACACCCGGAGATGGCGCATGTGTTCCAGCTCGACATGCCCGGCCAATCCATCGCCGGCATGGTCTTCAAGCCCTGGGATGAGCGGACCAAAACGACGATAGAACTGCAACCGGTCGTTCAGCAGCAGGTCGCGGCGATCGCGGGCGCGCGCATCGCGGCGTTCCAAATGCCGCCGCTGCCGGGCAGTCAGGGACTTCCCGTGCAATTCGTCGTGACCTCCACCGAACCGTTCGACCGCCTGAACGTCATCGCCCAGGAAATGTTGCAGGAAGCGAACCGGAGCGGCATGTTCATATTCCTCGACACGGATCTCAAGATCGACAATCCGCAGTCCATGGTGGAGATCGATCGCAGCAAGGCGGCGCAGCTCGGGTTGAAGATGAGCGACGTTGGCAGCGCGCTCACCGCGATGCTCGGCGGCGGCTATGTGAACTATTTCAGCCTCGACCAACGCTCCTACAAGGTTATTCCGCAGGTCCAACAGCGCTCGCGGCTCAACGCCCAGCAATTGCTCGACTATTACATCGCCAGCGTCAACGGCGTCCCGGTGCCGCTTTCGACCATCGCGCGTATCAGCACCAAGGTGGTTCCTGAATCGCTGAACCACTTTCAGCAATTGAACAGCGCCACGCTGCAGGGCGTCGTCATGCCCGGCGTCGCGCAGGCCGACGCGCTGAACTATCTCAAAGGTCTTGCCGCCAAAAAGCTGCCGCTCGGCTATTCCGTCGATTATGGCGGGTTGTCACGTCAATATGTGCAGGAATCCAGCGGCTTCGTGCTGACGTTCGGATTCGCGCTGATCGTGATTTATCTGTCTCTGGCCGCTCTGTTCGAAAGTTTCCGCGATCCTCTGATCATATTGGTGTCGGTTCCGATGTCCATCGCCGGCGCGATGATCTTCGTGAGCGTGGGCGTGGGCGGCGCCACGCTCAACATTTATACGCAAGTAGGACTTGTGACGCTGATGGGCCTCATCAGCAAGCATGGCATTCTCATCGTCGAGTTCGCCAATGATCTGCGGCAGCGTGGACTTTCGAAACGGGAAGCGATCGAGCAGGCGGCCGCTATACGCCTGCGGCCAATCCTGATGACGACCGCGGCGATGGTGCTCGGCGTGATCCCGCTGATTATCGCCAGCGGCGCCGGCGCGGTTTCGAGGTTCAACATGGGCCTCGTGATCGCGAGCGGTCTATCCGTCGGCACGCTGTTCACGTTGTTCGTCCTGCCCGCGGTCTATTTGCTGATCGCGGCGGGGGGATCGCGCGAGAGCAAAACGCCAGTCGCCTAAATTTACAGACCGCGCGCCCAGGCTGGCCTCAATGGAGCCATTTCTGGCGCGGCGATGGCCGCTCGCAGTTCTTGCAGCAGCCGCGGCT
>PLZT01000293.1 GCA_003152255.1 Methylocystaceae bacterium
CGCGCCAGCCATTCGCGCACGGCCCCGCTTGGACCAAACTCGGCGTCCTCGATTTCCGCCATCAGCAGACAGGTATGCGCGGTTGGCTGCCGGCCCGACGCGATCAGCGGGGCCAACGCCTCGCGCGCCTTCCCGAACTGGCGCGCCGAAAGCGCCGCCTCCGCCAAAACGTGGCAGCTTTCCGGAGCGGCCGGAGCAAGTTGGGCTAGTCGCTTGACGCGCTCCAGCGTTTGCGCGTTCGATTCGCCCGGAAGCGCGTCGAGATAAGCCGCGGCGAGATCGGGATGCGGCGCCTTGGACCAGACGCTTTCAATCAGTTTCAACGCCTGCTTGTTGTCGCCGTGGCGGGTTAGAACGCGCGCGGCCACGACGGCGGCCGGCGTGAAGCCGTTACGCCGCTTAAGCGCCAAGCGCGAAAGATGCAGCGCCTCTTGCGGACTCTCGATTTGCTTTTCCGTCGCCATCGCCGTTTCGATCACCGCGCGCAGTCGCTGCGCGGTGGGAAGATCGATCGCCTTGGCTCTAAAGCTTTCCTCTATGGCGGCGCGGGCTTTTTCCCACTCGCCCTGCGCCGTGTAATGCTCCAGCACGGCCGAACCAGCCCAGGGCAGCGGCGCGATATCATGCGCGGCCTTGGCGAAATGATGCGCGGCTTCGGCGTCGTCGCGTCTGCGCGCCTCGATGTGCAGGCCGCGCAAACCGAGCAATTTGGTGTCGGGAAAGAGCGTCATTTTGTGAAAGGCGGCCTCGGCCTTGCCGCGATCGCCTTCGAGTTGCGCCGCCTGAGCCTTGAGATATTGGGCCAAGGGCTCTCCCGGCAGGTGTTTCTCGGCTTCCTGGGCCGCCTGGCGAGCGGCCTTTGAATCGCCGGCTCCGACCGCGATCATGCCGCGCGACAAAGCCTTGAAGCCTTTTTCGCGCCGCCTTCCGACCGAAAGGTCGCGAAGCCGCCATGGCAGCCCGAACACCGAGGATAGAATCGCCCAAAGCAGCATCAACGCCGCGACGGTGAGAACCAACCCGCCGACCGCCACCGGAATGGAAGTGTCGACGTGGAACTCGCCCCAGTCCAGCGTCAGCGAGCCCGGCTGGTCGATGATCCATTCAAGCCCATAGGCGAGGACGGCGAGCGCGACGAGGAAGAGGAGGATGAACCACATGTTCGAGCGATTCCCGTCTAATTCTTGAGATGAGCGAGCCCCGCGAGGGCCTTCGCCAATAAGGACGTGGCGGCCTGCTCCGCCTCGCGCCGTTGGTTGAGCGCCTCGCCGAAGGCCTTGGCCTCGGACCGCGCGTTCTCCGGCAATTTCGCGAAAGCCTCGCTCGCTCCATCCAGATCGTCATGGGCGAGCGCCGATTCGATCCGCGCGACAAGTTCGGAGATGGAAACGTTCGCCCGCTCGCCGGCCGGGCGAACGCGCACGAGTTTCCCCGCGTCGTGCAACAACTGATCGGTCAGCGATCCGCCAGCGGCGGGCGCGTCCTCAAGGGCGCGCAAGCGTTTCGCGACGGGCGCGAAAGAAGCCAGCAGCCGCGCCGCCGTCGGCGCGCCCTGTTCGGCGACCGGCGCCAATGCGGCAAGCAGCTGGGGATCAACGCCGCGTTCGGCCAGCGCCGCCTGTTCGGCCGCGAAGGGGCGGCCACGCTCAAGCGAATGCACCAGCGATTGCGCGAGCCCCAGGGTTTCGGCGGCGGTTATCGCCTTCACCTGGGTCGAGGCCGCGGCGTCGGCGGCGTCAGGCGCGACGCGCGTTTCGCTCTTGGGTTGATCGAGCTGTTCGCGCACCTTGCGAATCTCGTCGGCAAGTTCGTCGATACGGCCTTCCAGCGCATTGAGATACGAGCCCTCGTCCGCGGTCGGCGTCGCGGTCTTTTCGCCCGTTTCGGCTGGCTTGGCGCTTCGCTGAGCGTCCCTGGCGGTTTCAAGCGCCTCGCGCGCCGTCGCTTCCAATTGTTCGATTCTTTTGACGAGCGCGGCGCTCTGAGCGCTGTCCTCGGCGTGGACGGAGGGAGCGGGCGTCGGCGGGGCGATGGGGGCCGGCGGTTCGTCTCTCGCGGCCGGCGCGGGCTTTGGCTCCCCAGGAGCGGCCCAGCCTGGCGTCGGGGTTTGACGCGGCGTCTCGACAGCCGGAAGCGAGTTCGGCTCGGCGGCGGGTTTTGGCGTGGGGGCGGCGGGTTCATTCGCTGCGGTTTGGCGCGGTTTCGACTTGCGATCGCCCTCGACCTTCGACGAGGCCAACGCCCACAATTCCGCGAGCTTGGTTTCGACGGAGGACGCAAAGCGCTTGGGATCCTTGGCGGCGGCGTCGATCGCGTCGCTTATCGCGCGCAGCCTCTCGTCCTTGTCTTTGAATTTGATGGCCGCGAGGCCGCCGCCTATCGCGAGCAAACCCAGGACGGCCAGCAGCAAGGTGAATTTTTGCCAATAGCCGCCGGATTTTCGAACGGGCGGCGCGATCGCCGGCTCCGGCGCTGGCCCGGCCGCCGCCTCCGGCGCGGCCTCGGGCGCGACGAATTCGGGTTCATGCGATTCGGATTCATGGGCGAAGAGCTCGTGATCCCGCTCGGAGACTCCCTCGTCCTTAGCGACATGCTGGGGGCTCTCGGGGCCGCCGGCGCCTTGCGGCTCATCCGGCGTGTCGTGTTGGTTTTCCATCATTGTCGATTCCTCGCCTGCGCTTCTTATAGACGAGCAAGGGCGCCAGCGAAACAGGCTGTCGTTGTCCAAAAAGCAATCTCTCGACTTTGGTCGCCGATGCTCCGGCTAGAGTCTTTCCGGCTTAGATTGAACCGGAAAGACTCTAGATTGTTTTATTTTGTCGTGCTTTCCGAGGCAAAACCGGCGTCCACTTTTGCTAAAAAGCACTCTATTATTCCGCCGCCGCCTCCATCAGCGCCAGCGTCCGCCGCGCCACGTCGAGATGCAGGCGCTCGACCATCTGGCCGTCAATCTGGACGACGCCCTTGTCGGCGTTTTCGGGCGCATCGAAGATAGCCAGAATTTTCCTGGCGAAAGCGACCTCCGCGTTGCTGGGCGCGAAAATCTCGTTCACGGGGCCGATCTGCGAAGGATGGATCAGCATTTTGCCGTCCATGCCGAGATCGCGGCCTTGCTCCGCCTCCCGGCGCAGCCCGGCCTCGTCATTGAAGTCATTATAGATTCCGTCGATTATCTCGATTCCGTGAACCCGCGCGGCGAGGACGCCGGCCGACAACCAGGACAGCAGCGCCGGTCGGCCCGGCGTCAGCCGCGCCCGCGTCGACTTGGCGATGTCATTTGGGCCCAGCACCAGCACCTCGAGGCGCGAGGCCGAATCATCGGCGGCGCTGGCGATCTTCTCGATGTCGAGGATCGCGCGCGGCGTCTCGATCATGGCCCAAAGCCGTGTTTTCGCCGGAGCGCCGGCGGCGATCAGATCGGCGGCGGCCTTGAGCACATCCTCGCGGGAGTTGACCTTCGGGATGACGATGGCGTCCGGAGCGGCGGCGGAGATGGCCGCGATATCGCCCTTATACCACTCCGATCCACGCACATTAACCCGCACCACGAGTCGACGCTCGCCATAGCCCCCGCCCTTCACCGCGGCCGCCACCTGCTCGCGCGCCAAAACCTTGGCGTTTTCGGCGACGCCGTCCTCGAGCTCGAACATCAGCACGTCGGCCTTTAGCGTCTTGCCCTTTTCAAGCGCCCGCGCGTTGGACCCGGGCATCGCCAGCACGCTGCGCTTCAGCGTCGAAATCATGGTGTCTCCCTTTATTGTGAATTATCCTCGCGCCGGGTCGCGGGATTCTTTGCTTGCCTGCCGGCGTCGCCTCCACAATAAGGGAGCGGTCGCCGCCGCGACAATAGCACGGCGACCGCGGCGGACGTTCCACCACGCTCCAACCGCGCGACCTTGGACGCGGCCGGCCCTTCGAGGATAGACAATGATCGACGCCATCGGCGCTGCTTCGCCGTCTTATGAATTTCCCAGCCATCTCGTCGAGGGCTATCAGACTTTCCTGACCGGCCGCTTCCCAAGCGAGCACGAGCGGTTCCGCGAACTCGCCGAAAAAGGTCAGCGCCCCCGGACGATGATTATCGGCTGCTGCGACTCGCGGGTCTCGCCGGAGGCCATCTTCGACGCCGGCCCCGGGGAATTGTTCGTGCTGCGCAACGTCGCGAATCTGATCCCGCCCTACGAGCCGGACGACCACTATCACGGCGCGTCGGCGGCGCTCGAATATGCCGTCATGGCGCTCAAGGTGCGGCACATCGTCGTGCTCGGACACGCGCAATGCGGCGGCGTGGCCGCCTTCGCCGAGAGCCTCGCCGATCCCGACGTGCCGCCTTTGTCGGAGGGCGATTTCATTGGCCGATGGATCCAGCTGCTGCGTCCGGCCGCCGAACGCGCGGGCCCGCGCCCCAAGGTGCTGGACCGCGCCTACACCGAACGGCTCGAATTCGAGGCGATCAAGCAGGGGTTGCGCAATTTGCGCAGCTTCCCCTGGATACGCACGCTGGAAACGCGTCACTATCTGCAACTGCATGGAGCCTATTTCGGGGTTATGGACGGACGTCTGATGGCGCTCGACGAGGCGAAGGATGTTTTCGCGCCAGTCGCTGGCGCCACTCACGCCGCCGTGATCGAAGGCGCGAGATTTTGAGCGCGCCCGCCGCGGTGGAGTGGCAGGCCTGCGCGGAAAATATTCCGTCGGTGGCGGGCTTGTCGGCGCTCGCCGGGAGCTATGACGCCATACTCTGCGACGTATGGGGCGTGCTGATCGACGGCGCCAGACATTTCACGGCGGCGGCCGCGGCGTTGCGGGCGTTTCGCGCCGGCGGCGGGACGGCGGTGCTGATCACCAACGCGTCGCGCCCCAGCCAGGAGGTGCGGCGCCAGCTCGAAAAACTTGGGCTTCCCGGCGATTGCTACGACGATCTGGTTTCGGCGGGCGAATTGACGTTGCGCGAAATCGTCGCGCGTAACGGCGCGGCCTGCCATCACATCGGTCCGAAGCGCGATATGGGTCTGTTCGAGTCCGCTGGACGCCTGTTTGGCGCGCCGATTCGGTTGGTTGGCCCGCGCGACGCCGATTACGTCGTCTGCACGGGACTGATCGACGAGGACCACGAGACGCCAGAAGATTATGATTCGCGGCTCGAAGAGTTGCGCCGGCGTGATCTCGTGATGCTCTGCGCCAACCCCGACATCGTGGTCGAGGTCGGCGACCGGCTCTATTGGTGCGCCGGCGCGCTGGCGCGGCGTTACACCGACCTTGGCGGCGACGTGAGAATGTTCGGCAAGCCCCATGCGCCGATCTACGAGGCCGCCCTGGCGCGCATTGACGAGCTAAAACGCGCGCCGACGC
>PLZT01000286.1 GCA_003152255.1 Methylocystaceae bacterium
CCAGGAGTGCGAAGACATTCGCAGACAAGTCGGCGACGGTCCCAAGGATTGGCTGCCCCTGTTCTGCGATTGGCCCATTGCGGTCAAGGAGCAAGCTCATGCGGCATAGGTTGGCTCTTTTGGCGGTTCTTGGCGCCGCGATAATTTGCGGCGGCGGGCGGGCGGTCGCTCAGCTCGCCGTGACCGATACGGCGCGCGAGGCGACGGAAACGTCCATCGCCGACTGCATGACCAAGGTGAATGCGTCAAAGCATCAAGAGGTAGCTCCTTCCCAGGGCGTCACCGGAAGCATGGTTTCGCCGGGGCAGGGGGCGACGGTGAGCTCCGCGCCGGTCAAACCGTCGTCAGCGGCGTCGGGACGCCCGTGAGCACCGGAACCGTTTCCGGCATGAATTTGAGCGCGGCGATTCCATCTCTATCGGGAATGAATGCTACGACCTCGACCGGCCAATTGAACCTGAGCGCAGTTGCGCAGGTGCTGGCGTCGCTGACCGGGGCGAACACGGCGCTGTCGTCGAACCAAACCGGCTTGAACGCGACAAGCGCGCTTATCGGGTTTCTGTCCCCAGCACAGGGGGCATGGAACCAAAATAGCGGCGCGCGGGTCAACAATGCAAGCATCTGGAATCAATATATTCAGCTCGCGACTTTGACCGCCCAATTGTTGAACCAAAAGAATCTGAACGGGATCGCCTCGGCGAGCGCGGCGTCTGGCTTTCTCAACTACAACCCGGCGGCGGCAATTTTGACGAATGGCGCGCTGACGCCGAACACAAACGCGACCGTCATCCCGATCGCCAATGCGTCCTTCAGCTCGGTGGCGCAACAACTGGCGGCGCTGCAAGCGGCGGCGGCGCGACCGTTAGCGGCGACGCCTTGATAAGTTTCGCATGGGTTTTCGCAAGGAGAGTATGATGTCGAAAAAGCGCTTCTTAGTCGCGGTAGCCGCGGCGTTGGTTTTGCAAAACGCCGCGCTGGCGCAAGTTCCGGTCATCGACGCGGCGACTTTGACACAAGCCACGACAACGGCCGCCAATACGGCTGCGATCATGGCGTCGAACCAGCAGATTTTGACGACCGTGCAAAAAACCCTGACGGCCGTGACAGGCAACCGCTCGACCAGCGCGCTGTCGTCCATCGCGTCGGGCGGCTTTTCAATGTCGAGCATTCCCAGCCTGAGTTCGCTGCTCGGCGGCGGCACGCTGTCGATGGGTGGTCTTGGCTCATTTGGTTCCTTAGCGTCGACGATCATCAACGGCCTCAACCTCGTGAAAAGCCTGACTGGCTCCGCGACCGCATCAACCAACGCGACCGATGTTGCTTACGTTGGCGCGTTGAATACCGCAGCGGCGCTGACCGCGGCGATCGCCGGCGCGCAGTCGGCGTCGACGACGCGCAGCTCCTCCTTCACCACAGCCGCGGGAACGATCGGAACCGCCGCGGACATAAAGGGCTCGATTGACGCAAATTCTCAATTGCAGGTTCAAACCGGGCAGACGATCAACGAATTGATCGGCGCCGTGAATTTGACCAACTCCGCGCTAAACGCGGCGGCGCAACAAGATTTGGCGGCTCAGTCGAAGGTCGCCAACATGTTCACCTATTCGCCGACAGCCGCGGTTCTCACCACCGCTCCGACAACAACCACACCGTAGTTAAGAAGGACGGCGAATGACAGTAGCTCTCAAGCGAGCCGCGGTAATGACCGCGCTCGCCATCGGAATCGTGTCTATCTCGGCCTGCGCGCATCAAGAGCTCATGGCGCCCTGCGCGCGAGACAGCCTTTTAGGCTTCGGCGCCGCGTTTGCGGCCGACTGTGGGCCGCTGCTTCCCGTGAATTGACGCTTTTTGGCGAGAACTCGGATGGGCCGAAATGACCGATATAGTCACCCAATTGTTTTCGGCGGTCGATACGGCCGCAGCGAATTCGATTCAGACGATTTATCAAAGTCTGACCGCCGGCTTGCAACCGGTGTTGGTCGTGGCGATGACGGTTTACGTCGCCTATTGGGGCTTGGAGATAATCTTCGGTCGGGCCTCGCTGTCGGCGGGCGCGTTCGTGTGGAAGATCCTGAAGATGGCCCTGATTTGGTCGCTGGCGCTGGGATGGAGCGATTTTTCGACCTTCGTGGCGCAAGTGTTCGTGCATGGCGGCGACGGGATAGCGACGGCGGTTTGCACGGGCGCGGGGGGAACAAATTGCTCCTCGGCGGAGGCGAGCGTGAGTTCGTCGCTGTCCACGCTGCTCGCCAACGCGCTGGCGGCGGCGAAAGTCGTGGCCTCCTCGGGCTCGGGCTTTTCGGTTGTTGGTCTAGCGATCCTCGGGTTGGTGCTTATTCTGCTGGCCGTCGTCTTTGTCAGCGTTGGAATCACGCTGGTCTTGATCGGCAAGGTGGCGCTGTTCGTGCTCCTGGGCATGGCGCCGTTTTTCATCTCAATGGCGCTGTTCGGATTCACCTCCAGCCTGTTCACCGGCTGGATGAGAACCTGCGCGCAATACGCGATCGTGCCGCTGATTGTCTATGGCATCCTCGGGTTTTTGCTGACGATCATGAACGCGGCGATCACCAATCTCGCAGGGATCACCGACCTGTCGTCGGGCATGACCCTATTCGCGCCGTTTATGATCCTGTGCGTGGTTGGCATTGGGCTCGTTCCCCAGTCGCTGAGCATCGCGGCGTCGATCGCAGGCGGTCACGCCCTTCACTCCTTTAATCCCCTGCGACCCTTCATGCCCGGTCGGGAAACTCGTCGGCTGGCGACGCTGGGCGCGGGAATGGCCGGGATGGGCGCCCTTGGGCTGTTTATTCGAGGATACAACCGCGTCGACCGCGTTGAGGCGGGGCGATCGGCATCGCTGACGCCCGGTCGAACGACCCTCCAGGGTGGCGATCCCGCCGCCGCGATGGTCGCCAGCGCCTTACTGCGGACTCGCAACGGCTCTCCCCTAGAAACCCCGATTTCTTGACAAGGATATCATCATGTCGATTCAAGACGAAAGCAGCGCCAAAGGGCCGCTTGTTTCTCCCGCCTATTACGAGCAGGGCGCGCGGTGGGAACAGGATATCTATCGAAAGACCGAGCTTTCGCGCAACGCCTGGAGGATCGTCAGCGTGCTGTTGGGTGTCGCCGTCATAGGCTGCATTTGGGCGTTGATCGCCCTGCTGCCGCTCAAATCCTTCGAAGTAGTGACGCTTGTTGTTGATAAGGCGACGGGCTTTACGGAAATTGCCCGCCCGCTGATCGAAGGCGGGCCGATTTCGGAGCGCGAAGCGGTGACGCAGGCGAATATCGTGAGGTACATTCGCGCCCGCGAAACCTACAATCCTCCGGCGCTTCGCGACAATTTCGAACTGGCGTCGCTGCTGTCTGGCGGCGTCGCCAGCAAAGAGCTGCAGGATTTGTATTCGGACGCCAACCCGAGAAGCCCGGTCAGGCTGTGGGGCGTGAAAGGCCGAACCAAGGTTTACGTCAAGAGCGTGATCTTCTTGACCAATGGTTGGATCTCCAACCCGAAGACCCCAGCGACGGCCGCCGTGCGTTTCGAGA
>PLZT01000470.1 GCA_003152255.1 Methylocystaceae bacterium
CTCTCGTTCTTCTGCTCATAGTCACTGAACGCCTTCTTCAGGCCGGTCAGCACTTCGGCAGATGTCTCGAACATGGCTTTAAGCTGGGGCTCGTCCACTTTGCCGGTGTCGCCGCGCAAATGGTCGATGATCTCCTGCAAGCGGGTCTGCATTTTCTGGGTGTGATGGCGCGGATCGCGGTCGCCTTCGCTGGCCATGGGTTTTCCTTTCACGGCTAGGGGTACCTCGCCTGCTCGGGTCAGGCGAGTTGTCGACTTCAACGGTCCCACGATATAATCGGTTCCCGATATCGATATTAGATTATGGAGCCGCTTTATGAGGTACGCAAGCGATGGTGCATCAGGAACTTCTCTTGGGTCTAGTCCGGCTCCACGTTCTGCACCACGCCGCCGAAGGCGACCTGTATGGCAATTGGATGATCGAAGAGTTGGCACGCCACGGCTACAAAATCAGCCCCGGCACGCTTTATCCGATGCTGCATTCCCTCGAAAACAAGGGTTATCTGATCTCGCGGACGGAGCGGGCTGGCCGTTCACAGCGCCGCATCTACCGGGCGACGCCCTACGGAATGGAGGCGCTTGCAGCCGCCAAACTCAAGGTACGGGAATTGTTCGGCGAGTTGTTCGAGGACGATCCCGCCGCCTGAATGGCCTCATGGCTAAAGCTTCAACCTCCATCATATTAAGGAGCGCCGATGATCGAATTTGACAACGCACGCCGCCGTCTGGTCATCGCCGCCGGCGCGGGGCTCATGCTGGCAGGGGCCAACTCTCAAATTGTTCAGGCCGCCGAAAAACGCGACGAAGACAAAGAAAAGGAAGTGAGCGCAGTCGAAGACCTGATGCGCGAACATGGCGTCATTCGCCGCGCTATCCTTGTCTATCGTGACATGGCCGCGAAGCTCCGTGCGAAGCCAACGAGCCTCGATCCCGCTTTGCTCCGTCGCACGGCAATGATGTTTCGCACCTTCGGCGAAGACTATCACGAGAAGAAACTCGAAGAGACGCACATTTTCCCGACGATCAAGAAAGCCGGCGGCCCGGCGGCGGCTTATGTCGATGTTCTCATCGGCCAGCACCAACGAGGCCGAGAGCTTACGGATTATATCCTCGCCGTCGTCGGCAAAGGCGCGATAGCAGCCGGCGAAACCGAGACGTTGGCGCGTGTCCTGGACAGTGTCGAACTCATGTATGAGCACCACGCCGCGCGCGAGGATACGGTTGTCTTTCCCGCGTGGAAGGACGCGCTCACGGCCCATCAACTCGACGAAATGGGCGAGACCTTCGAAGAAATCGAACATCGGCAATTCGGCAAGGACGGGTTTGAAGACGCCGTGGCGCAAATCGCGCACGTCGAACAGATGCTCGGTATTGACGACATTGCGCAATTCACCGCGCCACCGCCGCCTAAGGCGTGAGGCTTCCGCGATGCGATTCACTCTTGATATCGGAATGGGCTCCCCATGTGGCTGGTAATCGCGGCTCTCAGGCGGCCTGTGTCAATTCTGGTGATTGTGATCGCGATCGCTCTTGCGGCTGCGGTCGCCATTCGGAAAATGCCAATCGACATCTTCCCGGTGCTCGGCACGCCGGTGGTTTATGTCGCGCAGCCGTATGGCGGCCTCGATCCATCGCAGATGGAAGGATTCATCAGTTCCTATTACGAATACCATTTTCTTTACATCACCGGCATCAAAGAGGTGGAGTCGCGCTCCATTCAGGGCGTATCGCTCGTCAAACTCGTGTTCCATCCGGGCACGAATATGAGTCAGGCCGTGGCGGAGACGGTGGCTCAGGTCAATCGCGCGCGAGCCTTCATGCCGCCCGGCACGGTGGCGCCTTTCGTGGTGCGGTTCGACGCAGGCAGCGTGCCGGTGGGCAATCTCGTCTTCTCCAGTCGAACGCGCTCGCTCGGCGAGATTCAGGATCTCGCCTTGTTCAAGGTGCGCCCAATGTTCGCTTCCTTGCCAGGCGTTTCGGCGCCCCCACCCATGGGCGGCAACCAGCGCACGATCGTGGTGCATGTCGATCCAGAAAAATTGCGGCAATATCACCTGTCCGCTGATCAAGTCGTCCAGGCTATCACGACAGGAAACACCATTTCTCCCGCAGGCGTGCTGCGGATCGACGACAAAGCCCTGCTTGCGCCGACGAACGCCGTTGTTCCCGATTTCAAAACACTGGAAGACATTCCGATACAGCTTGGCAACCCCGCGCAAATTTATGTGCGCGACGTGGGCTGGGTGGAGGACAGCACCGATATCCTCTCCGGCTATGCCCTCGTGAATGGCAAGCGCGCGGTCTATATTCCGGTGACGAAGCGCCCGGATGCCTCCACATGGACCGTCGTGCAAAAGGTGAAGGAAGCGCTTCCCCAGATGCGAGACGCCGTTCCCGCGGACATCGAAATTTCCTACGCGTTTGATCAGTCTGGTTATGTCAAGAACGCGCTCCTAGGGTTGCTGTTTGAGGGCGCGCTGGGCGCTATGTTGACGGGCCTGATGATTTTCCTGTTTCTGCACGATTGGAAGAGCGCGCTGATTGTCGTCACCACGATCCCAGCGGCTATTCTGAGCGCGGTTTTTGGCCTGTGGCTGACAGGGCAGACCATAAACATCATGACGCTCGGCGGCCTAGCGCTGGCGATAGGCATTCTCGTCGACGAAGCAACAGTCACTCTCGAAAACATCCACGCTCACCGCAATCAAGGCCTAAGCGTCGCTCGTGCAGTCGTCGATTCCGCCCGCGAGATTTCCGTCCCCAAATTCCTGGTTCTGGTTTGCGTGTTGGCGGTATTCGCGCCTTCGATTTTCATGACCGGGGTTCCGGGCGCGCTGTTCATGCCTATGTCGCTGGCCGTTGGATTTGCGATGATCGCATCCTACCTGCTCTCGCAAACTCTGGCGCCCATCATGGCGATCAAGCTGCTCGGCGTCGATTCGAAATCGCATGAGGAAACCAGCTTCGCCAAGTTCCGGACGAAATACGAAGCGTCGCTCGCAAAACTGTTCCCAGCTCGAAAGTCGATCATTGCGTCCTATCTCGTCGGCTGTTTCGGCTTGTTGTTTCTGATGAGCCGCTTCATCAGCATAGAGCTGTTCCCTGCCGTCGACACCGGCGAATTCAAGATGAGGGTCCGCGCTCCGGTCGGAACACGCGTCGAGCGCACCGAAGATATCGTCCATGACCTGCTCGCAACCATCGACGTACAGGCGGGGCGGTCGAACGTCGATACGTCACTGGCGTTCATCGGTGCCCAACCGGCCAGCTATCCGATCAACACCATTTATTTGTGGACGAGCGGGCCTCACGAAGCGGTGCTGACTGTCGCCTTGAAGAAAGGCTCCGGCGTCGAGATCGCGCCATTCAAGGAAAAGCTTCGCGCAACAGTCGCCGAAAAATTTCCCGAACTTTCGATTTCGTTCGAGCCGGGAGATTTGGTTGGACAGGTTATCAACCTTGGGGCTCAAACGCCCGTGGAAATCGCCATCGTCGGCAAAAACCTCGCCGACGACAAGGCTTTCGCCGATAAGCTCAAATCGGAACTTGCTAAAATACCCGAGATACGTGACTTGCAGCTGGGCGAAGCCCTTAATTATCCCTCCTTGAACGTGAATATCGATCGCATTCGCGCGGGCCGGATGGGCGTCACTGTCGACCAGGTTGCGAAATCTCTGGTGGCTGCGACCTCTTCGAGCCGTTTCACCAGTCCAAACTACTGGCTGGATAAATCGACAGGCAACGCCTACCAAATTCAGGTTGAGGCGCCGCAATCGAAAATGCAATCCGTTGAAGATTTGAACGCCATTCCCGCGATTCCTGGCCCCGCCGCCAGCGGTCCCTTCATTCGGGACGTTGCGACGCTCGAACCGGGAGCCGCGATCGGTGAAGCGCACCGGCTCAACAACCAACGCATTCTCACCCTGACCGCCAATATTCAGGGCCATGACCTGAAAGGCGCGGCGGACGCAATTCAGCAAGCCATTAACCGAACCGGCGATTTGCCCAGAGGGATGCGGCTTGAGGTTCGCGGCCAGATCAGCCTTCTGCGGGACACGCTCGGCGATTTGCAGATTGGACTGCTGGCGGCCGTGGTCGCCATCTTCCTCGTGCTGGCGGCAAATTTCCAATCCTTCGGATTGGCGCTTCTATCGCTTTCCACTGTCCCAGCCGTATTGGCGGGGTCGGGATTGATGCTGCTGCTGACGGGCACATCGCTCAACATTCAATCCTATCTCGGCGCCATCATGGCGACGGGCGTGTCGGTGGCCAATTCAATTTTGCTGATAACCTTCGCAGAGGAGTTGCGCCGGCAAAATGGCGACGCGACGGCTAGCGCGATCGATGGCGCCGCGAAGCGTCTGCGCCCCATCGTCATGACCGCCATGGCCATGGTGGCGGGAATGACGCCAATGGCCCTTGCATTCAGCGAAGGAGGCGAGCAAACGGCTCCCTTGGGCCGCGCCGTCATCGGCGGTCTTGTGGTCTCGACTTTCGCCACGCTTTTGATTCTACCTATGATCTTTTCCGCCATGCGCGGAAAGAGCGCCACGGCCTCCGCCTCCCTTGATCCGGACGACCCCGCCAGTCCCGTTTATGAAAAAGCGCCCGCATGACCAAAACGACACGCCTCTTCGCCACTGCTCTCGGCATCTGTTCGCTGGCGGGTCTCGCCTTCCCTATATTGTGGCCTTCCAAGGCGGCCGATGACCATGCAGAGGAGCGTCAGCCGATCGTCGAGGTCATCTCGCTGAAGAAAGCCTCGCTGGATAAGACCGCGCATCTGCCCGGCGATCTGCTGCCCTACGAAGCGGTGGACATTTACGCCAAGGTTTCCGGATTCATTGAAATTCTTCATGCCGATCGTGGTTCGGAGGTGAAGGAAAAGGCTGTTCTCGCTCAATTGCTGGCGCCCGAACTGAATAACAACATCGAGTCCGCGCGCGCACAATATTTGACCGCCGAGGATCAATATCAACGCAACAAGAAATTGGGCCCGGGCGCCATCATCGCGGCACAGACCATAGAGATGCTGAAACAAAATGCTGCGTCCGCGCATGAAAACATGGTCGCTTTGCAGGAGCAGAAGAACTACCTGACGGTAGTCGCTCCTTTCGATGGCGTTATCACCGTGCGCAATCTCCATACCGGGGCATTTGTCATCGCCGGCGGCAACAATGGGGCCGTGCCTATTTTCCGGCTGGAAAAGATAAGGATGCTACGTCTTACCGTGCCCGTGCCCGAAGCCTACGTCGACGGCGTGAAGGAAGGAAACGAGGTTTCTTTCACGGTCCCCGCTTTCCCCAACAGGGTGTTCACCGCCAAAATCTCTCGCATCGCGCATTCTCTCGATCTTCGCACCCGTACCGAAATGATAGAGTTCGACGTCGATAATTCTGACCGCGCCCTCGCGCCCGGAATGTATGCGGACATTGCCTGGCCCGTAACGCGGCAGACCCTGGGATTCGTGGTCCCCACGAAAGCTGTCGTGACGACCACAGAGCAAACATTTATCATACGCATCTCAGAGGACGGCACGACCGAGTGGGTCGATGTAAAGCGCGGCGCCGCCGCCAAAGGCGTGGTGGAAATTTTTGGGCCCTTACATGAGGGAGAAAGAATCGCCGCGAGAGCTACAGACGAGATGAAGTCCGGAAAGACGGTTAGCGTCCAAACGGCAGATCGTTGATCAGTGTTCGGTTCGACAGCCTCGCTCCGATCAACTGTGGATCGACGATATTGCATTACCTCCACCAGAAACATCGGCAAGCGATGATCGCGACGATATTCGTCTTGATAGGCGGCGTCGGCGCCAGAAGGAGTTAGACAGCTGGTGCCTACTCGACTGTCACGATGCAAGAGGGCAATGAGGAAATCTCATGGTTATCGATCCGACGGCCCCGCAGGAGCGTGGCTCCTTTCTCGGAGTCCTCTTGGCGTTCCTTCGACTCGGGGTGACGAACTTTGGCGGCCCGATCGCGCATCTCTCCTATTTTCGCGCCGAATTCGTTGAGCGCCGCAAGTGGCTCGACGAAGCGGCCTACACTGACATCATCGCGCTTTGTCAATTCCTGCCGGGGCCGGCGAGCAGCCAAGTCGGCATTATTCTCGGCATGCTGCGCGCCAGCTTGCCGGGCGGATTTGCGGCGTGGCTCGGCTTCACAATGCCTTCGGCGCTCGCGCTCGTCGCGTTCGCCTACGGCGTCGGAAGCCTGGGAGATATATCACATGTTGCATGGCTGCACGGCCTCAAGATCGTCGCCGTCGCCGTCGTCGCACAGGCGGTTTGGGGCATGGCGCGAAGCCTCTGCCCTGATCGGGAACGGGTGACGCTCGCGGTCGCGGCGACTCTTGTCACTTTGGCCATTCCTTCGGCGAGCTGCCAGATCGGGGCCATCGTGGCGGGAGGAGTCATCGGCTGGCGTTTTCTCCCCGGCATGAATAACGCGAGCGCCGCGCCGCTCGCGATTCCCGTCGGTCGCGCGATGGCGATTGCTTCACTCGCCCTGTTTGCAGCGTTGCTGGTCGGGCTGCCGTTGCTCGCAACGGCAACCTCCGATCACACCATCGAGCTTGTCAGCAGCTTTTATCGCTCCGGTTCACTCGTCTTTGGCGGTGGGCATGTCGTGCTGCCATTGTTGCAACAAGCGGTCGTGCCGCGCGGCTGGATCAGCAACGATGAATTTCTTGCAGGCTACGGGGCGGCGCAAGCCGTTCCCGGCCCGCTCTTCACTTTCGCCGCCTATCTGGGGACAGCGATGAGGTCCGCGCCGAATGGTTGGGCTGGCGGCCTCATCTGCCTCGCGGCGATCTATCTGCCGTCCTTTCTGCTTCTCATTGGCGTGCTGCCGTTTTGGGACGCCCTGCGTCATCGAGCGGGCGTGCAATCGGCGCTAAAGGGCGTCAACGCGACCGTTGTCGGCATTCTCCTGGCGGCGCTTTATACGCCGGTCTGGACAAGCGCGATTTTCGCCTCGGCGGATTTCGGGCTGGCGGCTCTAGCCTTTTTGCTGCTGGTGTTTTGGCGAACGCCGCCTTGGTTGGTGGTTCTCCTCGGCGCGCTCGGCGCAACGGCGGTGACGGCAGTCGCATAAGGGCAACTAACCGCAGGCGTCCGAGAAACCTGCACATTTGCGGACGTTGCGCCCGGCCAAGAACAGGCCTCCCGCCGAGCTTAAATTTTGTGCGAAATCAAGTCTTCCGGGACGCGCCGCGATTTAACAGATTGGGACTTATGCGGGCTTTGTTTCAACGGAGTAACAGGCGCAGACCCGCAAACAGCAGAATGGCGGCGAGCACGTATCGCGTCGCACGCTCCGACATCCTGCGCCGCGCGATTGTAGAGCTGAGGACAGCGCCAGCGAGTGCGCCGACGGCATAGAGTGGCGTGTCGGAAGCTAGCCTTTGGCCGGCGATCAGAACGCCCAACAGGCCGACTGTCGAGTTGCACAAGATGAAGGGCGGGGAAAGCGCCGCTGCGCGCTTGGGTGACGCCCAACCGAGAGCAATGATTAGCGGCGTCAGAAATACGCCACCGCCTACGCCGGTCAGTCCTGAAAAGAAGCCGGAAGCTGCTCCGGCAAGGGCAGCGGGGAAAACCATGACTGAGCCAGCTTCGACTGAATCGACTTCACGCTTGAGGATGATCAGCACAGCGGCGGCAACCAACAACAGACCGGTCAGCTCAAAATACTCTCGTCCATTTAAGACAAGCAGGCCGCCGACAAACGCCGTTGCGATTGACGGAAGCGTCAAGGGCAACAGCGCCTTTTGGTCAAGAGCACCGTTACGGTGTAATTGCCATGTGGCATAGCCAGCCGCGATGACGTTTAATAGGAGAGCGGTGGGGCGCATTTCGGCGGCAGGGAATGCCGCAAAGGCCATGACGGCGACGAAAGCTGTCCCGCCAGCCTGCCCCGCGGTTGCGTAGAGCAGCGATACGCTGGCAAACAGACCAGTGAGAAGGAACGGGTTGGTCATGCTCTTTCCGGTTCTATTGCATGGAGAAAGGTAGCGCGATGAAATCGGCGCTGTTCAACAAAGGGGTGGGCTTATCAGATTCAATGGCAGGCGATTTGTCACCACGTGAAGCGGGTGCACTCGTGTCTCACGCCATGCAGGAGCCCGCAGTTTCCATTGAGCTATCGATTGCACCAGATTACCTTGTGTGTTTGGAAGACGGAAAGAAATTCAAGTGTTTGCAAAAGCACCTGCGAACACATGGCCTGACGCCTGATACTTACCGCGCAAAGTGGGGCTTGCCGGCGACATATCCGATGGTCGCGCACGATTACTCGATAATGGAGTCAGAACTGAGAAAGGGAGTGCCTCGTGGCGAGAAGGTATCGAGGAAGAGAAGGCACCCTCAAAAGACGGGTGTGTAAATAAACAGCATCGGCTGAAAATAGAAGCCCCCGCGTTTGTGTTCTGCAACAATCAACCGAACTGCATGAAAACTCGGATGCCAACCCTGATACAGAGAACAACCTGATGCGTGACCCCGCTCTGCGCAGGCTCGCCACCTGGGCTGCACTCGTCGTTGCCATTGCTCTGGTCGCGCTCAAACTCGCCGCTTGGATTGCGACGGGTTCGGTTGTGTTGCTCTCCTCAGCCATCGACGCGCTCGTTGACATGGCATCCTCCATCGTCACCTTCATCGGCGTGCGTTACGCTGAGCGGCCCCCAGATCACGACCACCGCTTCGGTCACGGGAAGGGCGAGGCGGTCGCCGGCTTCACTCAAGCCACCGTCCTCACCGGCGCTGCTCTCGTGCTCGCCTTTCAGTCCGCCCAACGCCTTATTTTCCCGGAACAAATTGAGCAGATCGGAGTTGGCATCGCCGTCATTCTCGTAAGCTTGGCCGCCGCTATTAGCCTCGTTCTTTTGCAGACCTGGGTTGTGCGCCAAACCGGATCGACGGCGATCGCGGCGGACCGCGCGCACTATCTCACGGATATCGCGGTGAACATCGCTGTGCTCTCAGCACTGGGTGTTACACGGGCTACGGGCTGGGAGCGCGCCGATCCGGCTTTCGCGTTGGCCATCGCCGGCTACATGCTATGGAGCAGCTATAAGATTGCAATGGACGTGCTGGAACAACTGCTTGACCGGGAGTTGCCACACATGGAACGCGAGCGCATCAAAGAGGTGTTATTGGTTTGTCCGGGCGTCCAAGGCGTCCATGATCTGCGGACGCGTCACGCCGGGGACCGGACCTTTGTCGAACTCCATCTTGAGGTCGAAGGCCACCTTTCGGTCGAAGAAGGTCACGCCATTTGCGACATGGGCGAAGCGGCCATTAAGCAACTATTTCCGGCGATCGTCGAAATCACAACGCATTTGGAACCCGCTGGTATTGATGACGATCGGCTCGACCATCTGATAGCCTCCGCGCAGAATACTTGATCTCCCACTGAAGCCTGTCCTCCTCCCCCTCGCATGATTTTCTTTCATGGAACGGCGGCGGCGAGGGTCGAAAAAGGCATTTACGCCATACAGCGAGGGGATTTCGCACTACAAGCGAGGAGGCGGGTCGAGATGCATGATGCCGCCTGCGCTTGCTCGGCGCACGGGGGTCGATCGATATCGTAGCGCGGCCGCTTGGAGTCATTCAGCGACAAAGACCGCCAGAAATCCATGCCGCCGGCCTCGTTCGCGATACATCACTGAGCGGACATGGCGAGTGATTTCGATCATGCCGTCACCCCGCAAAACATAGCGCAAAGGACGTTATGTTGGGCTACGCCTCATCGGGGAGGTAATGTCTCATCAGTTTGACCCAAAGGCTTGCCCATTGTTTTCGCCGCTGCGGATCAGAGCATGTAATGGTGCAGAGAAAAGCCGAGATCGGCGCGGCCCTCGATCGCCGAGGCCGGTGAACATACCGCGCCGCTTCCTCGAATTCTTCGCCGCCACCGTCCGCAACAAGAACACGCGGCAAGCCTATTATACCCCGTTCACGCGACAAC
>PLZT01000344.1 GCA_003152255.1 Methylocystaceae bacterium
CTTTTATGCTTAGCGTCAAGAATTAAATTCGATTTGACCGCGCCCCCGGTTCAGTGAACCTTAACCACTCGATGGCTTGTTAAAACCAATGATTGACTTATATGTCAATAAGAGATGTAATATCAGAATGGGTGCAGACCGGCGAACTTGCACTCTTATACCCCGCGTTCGATGCGGTCCCGATGGTGAGGTATGTCTTCATTACGGACGAAGTGGCCATGGGGTTGTTCGGCCCATGGAGTAACAGCGGAGAAGAAAACAGGTTTGGAAGAGCGCGCGCTCATATTGACGCGTTCATATCAGGAGACCTTATCTCCGCGAGGATGCCTCCCTCTAAATCTGTTTCGGCTCATACCGCCCTTTTGGATGATCGCAAACACGAGGTTTGGGAGATGAGGGCGCGAGACCCCAGCCCTGGGGTTCGTATCTTTGGCCGATTCTCTGAAAAGGATACATTTATCGCACTCACATGGGCCTTTCGGGAGCAATTGGAGACGGACGGTGACTGGGATGCGGAAATCGAAAGATGCAAGAAAAAATGGAGGTTATATTTCCAGACGTTCCCTCCCTTCTCAGGAAGTGACGCACATGCTTACATCTCAAACATCTTTCTTGTCTGAGATTTTGGACGGCTCACAAATCCCAGCAGGGAAACGCGCTTATTTTCAAGAACGCCTTCGGAATCGCCTATATGATCTCATCGTAACTGAGTTTTCCCGCGCCAGCGAAGGCTGCGGGTTCACGCAAAAAAAATTAGCCAATCGCCTTGGGAAAGGAGCGGACCAAATCAATCGATGGCTATCTTCGCCGGGAAATTGGACGATTGACACATTAAGCGATCTACTGCTCGGCATTGCGGGGGCAGAACTTGAAGTCTCGATTGCGCCATTATCGGAGCGCCCAAAACGGAACTCACATAGACCGGAGTGGCTTATGGAGAAAAGCAATTTTTCTCCCGCCTATTCATCTGTGCCAATAAGCCTGACTCCAGCTAGGACTAGCGGCCAAGCTCTAAGTATTTTGAACCAAACCTCATCTATAATCCAAACACCACCTCCCATAATATCCAAACTTGTCGGAGCCTTGCAGTGAAAGACCCACAGCCGAACCCGGCACAACCGCAGCCAACGTATGTTAATAGCTCTGATTTTAGGAGCTATTACTGCAATAGTATTCGACTATCATTAAATTCGAGCGATATTACTTTGATGTGTGGAGTAATACTTCCTCCTCAGAAAGAGGGGGTTATTGTAGAAGAACAATTCTTAATGAGGCTATCTCCACAGGGAGCAAAAGCGCTTGCTAACACGCTAAGTTCATACGTGAAGGGATGGGAAGATTTATTCGGCAAACTACCAGAACCCCGGGCGGCTTTATCTGGCGATAAAGCCGTAGCGGCGAGCTTGCTTGATATGAAGGAAAAACTTGCAAAGCTGGAAGGAGACTCCTAGCCGTTCCACCTTTTCGCCGCCGCCTTCTTGGCGATCTCCGCGCGCCGCTCTGGCGTCATGCCCTCGGCGCGCTTCTTCCCGCCCTTGCGGCCTAGCGCTTGGGCTGCTTCGTTCTTCGCCGGCGCGTTGCCATAATCCTCGGGCTCTTCGCCCGTGAGGATGCGCATGACTTTCACGGCGTTGCCGATCACGTCGGCGGGGCGTTTTTCGCCTTTAGGTCCGGTGGGCATCGAATTATCCCATGGTCACGATGCAGGCGATATCTGTGCGATCTATGTCGTCATGCGCCTTCATGTAGGCAGCCGCGTCTTCGACCAGTTTATTGACCCTCGGGCTCGATGGCTCAAGATTGGTTTGGATCACGAGCGTCCTTGTTATGATGCCGTCTTTCGCAACATTGACCGTGACGCACTGCGATCTGATATCAGGGTTCTTAATCATTCCTTTTCCTCCTTGCTTTGCGCTAAGCATAGCAGGGAGATTGGCCACGCGCGAGGCCGCGTCAAGGCGGTCAGATTTCAAACTGAGACACTACCGAGGATCGGCCTCCATGAAGCGCACTTCAACCGCCTCGTTGGTTGGGATAGCTAGCGCACGGGCGGAAAGGCGCTCGTCGGCCCAAATTGCCATATCAAGCCGATCGTGGTCAGGGTGGCGTCTAATAAGTTCGCGCCAATCCCATGCGGTTTCGTCGCCGCGCCCTAACCACTGGCGCGCTACGCCATCGAGCGCTCTCTCGCTGCATTCATGGATTTCGAAATGTGCTCCTGATCGGCCTCATTTCGTCCTCGCAGGACCGGAAGGCGTCGTGTCGGCATTGCCGGCGCCGCTCACGATGTTTCACAATTTGATAGGTCACGCGGAAACACCAACCTGGAGGAGCGGCCCCTACGAATCGGAAGGAGTCTAAGCCGTTCTCCGGTTAACGGCACTTCCCTGCATATGGGTTAAAGCAAGTATACTGGACTAGAAAAAGCGCGTCGCGGGCGGCTAACCACGCGAGATTGGCCCCGCGCAATCGCACGAAGCAGAATCCAGTTGCGCCCTCGCTTGCGCTCGCGCTCTAATCCACCCGCGCCGCCGATTCGGCGCGCCTTAAGCGAACGGCGGGGCGTTTTGCGATGATCGTTTCGACCACCAATGAAATCGCGGGCTATCGGGTCGTCCAGCACCTCGGCCTGGTGCGCGGCATCACCGTGCGGT
>PLZT01000738.1:0-304 GCA_003152255.1 Methylocystaceae bacterium
AAAAATGCGCCTTATCCAGCACGGCGGCAAACTGCCCACGCACCAACAAGAGCGACTTCTTTTCATGAAATCGGCGTAGCGCGTCGGGCAAAAACAACGGTTCCAGCTCCCATCGCCCTTGCGTCGATCTACTGCCTCGACCGAACCCGCCGCCGCCCATGCCCATTCCGATGGACGTTCCCCATCCTTCGCGCATGACGTAATGCTTTCCCGCGTCTTGAGACGCCGCAAGCGCCGTAGTTTCGTCGCCTATGCCGATGAACAATTTCACGTCCATATTGCCCATCAGCATTTCGCGGGTGGG
>PLZT01000738.1:345-2796 GCA_003152255.1 Methylocystaceae bacterium
AGCAGGCGCACGACTGCTTCGACCGTTCCGAAGTTGCCG
The DNA here is from genome assembly GCA_003152255.1 of Methylocystaceae bacterium. The sequence continues at coordinate 385 of PLZT01000738.1, forward strand.
ATCGGCGTCCCAATCAGCAGCGTAAATGGCTTGCGGCGCAGATCGGCAATGCAAAAATCGCTCTTGCTCGTTGCGACATCGACAAGCGCATTGTTCCAGGGGTCCAACGCCGTTGTAATATGCGACTCGAACGAGGCGCGTTGCTTCTCGTCTCGCCCGAGATGCTGGCTGAATTTGTCGAACACAAATTCGTTCAGAGCGGGCTCATCGGCAAGAATGTCGTGCATCAGAGCGGCCAGACTTCGGCCCCGGCTGAATAATTTCAGCGCCGACTTGATCGTGCGCTTTCCCTCCATCGTCTCACTGTCGAGAACATAGCCGAGCAGGCCGGCGAGTAGTCCGCGCGCCGTTTCCGCCCAATAGGCGTCGCCCGACGCCGGGGCCGAAATCAGACTTCTCGCGATGTTCATCACATCGGTCGCTCGCGACGGCCACGGCGCCACGAGATCGAGCGGGTTCCAGCAGTGCGAGTTTTCGGAGCCCGGAGAGAACAGAAAGACCTCCTGCCCCATCGCCGCGCGCGCCGCGCCGATTTCAGTCCACATCTCGCGCTTGAGATCCAAGCCGATCAGCGAGCCGCGCCATTCCTGCGCGTTCGGCAGCACGAAGCCGACGCCCTTCCAGGAGCGCGTGGGCCCATTCACTAAAATGTGGCTGGCGCCGGAGTAGCGAACGTCCTTGCCGTGGAAGCGTCCAAGGAAGATCGAATAGCCGGGACGACCGTTCAGCAAGCCCGCCCGCGACAAATCCGAGACCGTCGCGAGACGCGAGCCGCCCCTTGGCGGGCGGGAGCCTCGCAACCCCGCGAACGCTTGCGCGGCGCCCGCGCCGAGAAGTATCGCGGCCACCGCGAAACCCAATGTCGCGCGCCCGGCCAGCTTTTGAACGACCGGATTGTTCCATTCCGCGAAAACCGTATGAAGCGGCAATAAGAATTCGAGGCCGCGCGTAAATCGCAGAGGGAGCGACCAGGAACGCGAATAGGCGGCGACCGACAGCGCAAAGGCGCCTTCCCAAAGCCAGATAAGAGCGAGGACGCCGGCGACCGCCGCTAGCGCATAGAGAAGGAGCCAACCTGGCCCCGTAGTTCTTGTCGCAGTTCCAGGCATCTACAAACCTCCGGAGATTTCGATTTTCAGTATCGGCTAATTCTGGTCGGGCCGATGTTTCAGCCAAAGGACGAAGCCCGACAGCTCGCGCGCCGCGCCGATCATATGGGTGACGAGCGGGTCATAGCCGCGCGTTTCCACATCGATGGTCCATAGCCCAACATCCTGCCCGACATGCTTTCGAGCACGTTGATCCCGACCATCTCCCGAATTTCGACTTGCCGGATTTGGCGCGCGAACACGCCCGCGCAAAATACAATCTGGCGCTCGTCGATTTCGATTATCGTGGTCGCGTTGACGGCGAGCGCCCAGATCAACGGCCAGCCGCAGATCCAGACAATCGCGCAAATCACCAGCGGCGCGACCCCTTGCCACGCCCAATATTGGCCTTCTGGCCCGACCGCCGACCCTATCTGCCGCAGGACGGCGGCAATGAATCCTATTCCCACGGCGCTGTGATAAAATTCGGTCGAGATTTTCAACAGCCCCAACCCGATAGCCGCGATCATCATCGGCTGAACCAGCGTCACCCAATGACGGCGATAGCGCCGAGGCGCCGGCCCCGCGTTTGTGAAGTTTTCGTCGTTCATTTGTGCTTATCTTGTCCGTAACAACGCAGATAGATTTCGGCGACGCTGCGCGTCGGGCGACGGCGCAACTGGACGACCATCGGCACCACCGACCGCACATATTCCAGAATTTCAGCCTTGGTCAGCTTCAGATCGGATTGCAGCGTCATCAACGCCAGACGATCAAAGGCGCTGTAGGTGCTGTCCGCGTGCAGCGTGGTCAGCGAACCGGGATGTCCCGTGTTGACCGCCTGCAAAAACGTCGCGGCTTCCGCCCCGCGAATTTCGCCCAAAAACAGCCGATCCGGGCGCAGCCGCAAACTCGATTCAAGCAGGTCCTGAATCGTGACCTTCGAAGTCCCCTGATCGCCCTTCGACGCCAGCAGCGACAGCCAATTGGGTTGCGGCGGCTGCAATTCGCGGGTGTCCTCGATCGAAATCACCCGCTCGGTATCGGGAACCTCTTTCAGTAGGGCGTTCAGAAACGTCGTCTTTCCCGACGAGGTGCCCCCCGAGATAACCATGGTGACGTGGCTCTGCACCGCGTGGGCGAGCGCATTGCGCAGCCCTTGCGGGGTGTGATCGCGCAGCAGCCGCGCCACTTCCAGTTCCGAGTCCGGCCATTCCTCCGCCAAATGCGCGGCGTGTGCCCCGCGCACCTTCACATTGTCGAACGCCCGGAAACCGAGATAGTCGTCGAGACAGAGATCGGCGACGACTTGTTTGCGGATCGA
>PLZT01000733.1 GCA_003152255.1 Methylocystaceae bacterium
AGTCTATCTCGTCGGCCTCGTAGCGCTAAGGACGCTGCGGGGCCTTCGTGTGTTGAGCGGTCGCGCCATCAAGCGCGTAAGTGCGCGCGGTCGGGTTGCGCGGCGGCATGGTGATGGCCCGGACGTTTGTCGCGCCGCAAGGTGAGCGAGGCAACCACCCAGCCGAGCCGGTCACTTTAGCGCGCCTCCTCACCTGCGGCCGCGACCGCCATGGAAGCCGCCGTGGAAACCACGACCGCCGTGCCAACCACCGCCGTGGAAACCATGACCTCCATGCCAACCACCGCCGTGCCAACCACCGCCGTGCCAACCACCGCCATGCCAGCCGCCATAGCCACCGCCGCCATAGCCGCCGCCGCACCAAGGATACCAGCGATAGCCGTATGCGCCCGAGCGGTAGCAGCCCGCTTTTTTGATCGGGTCCACCGTTTGAGGGATGGTTCCAAGCACCGGCGAAGCAATCGAAGCCTCTGCTTGGCTCGGCGCGAGAACAGCGGCGGTTAGGACAGCCGCCGCCGCGGCGGTGGAGATTAAGGCAATTCGCATAAATACCTCCGGGTGGTCGCCCGCCACGTTAACCAAAGCGCGGCCGAGGGCGCGATTAAGTCCGAGTTAGAATTAGGGCGGAGTCGGGATGGCGCAACCGGAGCAGATTCCTTTTTCCGCTAGGCTTCCATTTAGTGTTTGATAATATCCTTTATCATATAGAAATGGGCGTCCCATGCGCGTGACCTTTGATAGCAATTCTTATCGGCAGGTGGTCGACCCTGCGCGAGCCCATAGAGACGCATCCGTCTCCGAACTTCAGAAGATTCACGACGCTTTGAAGGATGGCCGGATTAGTGGCTATCTGAGCGAGACGGTTGCAACCTTAGAAGGCATTCAAAACGCACAACGTGGGCCTTACTTCGCATCGATGCGGCCAACGATCGAGCTTCAACAGGAGGAACTACCAGGTGGCGTGATAAAGCTAGGGATCGTGATGAAGCCGAACGATGGGTTGCACCCCGGGCTTCACCCCATCGTCACCCGTTGGCTCACCGACGCTGTTGCGCTTGGAATCAAGTTTCTTCGTGCGCCGCGCACAGGCGCGCCGCGCCCTACTGAACTTCTCGCAAATGTTTTCGAGATCGACGCCGATGAGAGCCAACAAGCTCAGCGTCAAGGCCGCTTTTTTGATCTGGGACAAAAAATAGAAAGCAGAAGGGTTGGAATAGCCGTCGTCAAAGCCCTCGGGAATGGCATTAACGTTCGTCTTGGAGTTGCAAAGCCGTGGTTCGCATCGCTTGATCAGCCCATCGACATTCATGAGGAAAATCGGGTCAAAAGGGCGATATCAGAGTGGGCCGATGGTGATACGGTTGCAGCTCATTACGGCTACGAAAATGACTACTTATGCTCGAGAGATCGAGGTGGGAGCGGTGACGCACCTTCGATATTCGACACTCAAAACCGAGCTTGGGTGGTCGCCGATCACGGAATACAATTCGTTACGCTGCCCGAACTAGCGACAATGGTCTGAGCTATGACGTTGGCCTCACCCATTGCGGTTCGGACATCTCTCCCTACCCTAGTCGCGGCCCTCGGCGAGCGCGCGTCGTATCGCTTCTTTGAATTCTTCACCGCCAACATCCGCAATCCGCACACGCGCCGCGCCTATGCGCGCGCCGCCGTCGAATTCTTCGACTGGCTTTCCGCGCGAGGGGTAAGAGAGCTTGCGGCGATCGAGAGCGTGCATGTCGCCGCCTATATCGAGCAGCTTTGCAAGGCGCGCTCCGCGCCGACCGCGAAATTGCGCTTGGCGGCGTTGCGGCATTTGTTCGATTGGCTGGTCATCGGCCAGATCATGCCGGTGAATCCCGCCGCCGCCGTGCGCGGGCCACGCCATATCGTGCGGCGCGGTAAAACGCCGGTGCTTGATCCGCAGGAGGCGCGGCAGCTCATCGACGCGATCGACGCGACGACGATCATTGGCCTCCGTGACCGGGCGCTGATCGGCTTGATGGTCTATTCCTTCGCGCGCATCGGCGCGGCGATCGGCATGCGGGTCGAGGACGTGTATGCGCAAAACCGGCGGCTCTGGGTGTGCTTGCGCGAGAAGGGCGGCAAGCAGCACGCCATGCCCTGCCATCACAATCTGGAGACCTATCTGCATGAATATATCGACGGCGCGGGGCTGGCGAGCGAGCCGAAGGCGTTGCTGTTTCAGACCTACAGCCGCGCGACCGGCCAGCTCACCGGCAACCCCCTGCCCCAAGCCAACGCCTATGCGATGATTCAGCGGCGCGCCAAAGCCGCTGGCATTGCGACGCGCGTCGGCAACCACACGTTTCGCGCCACCGGCGTCACCGCTTACCTGAAAAACGGCGGCACGCTGGAGCGCGCCGCGCAAATGGCCAATCATGCCAGCACGCGCACGACGCAGCTCTATGATCGTCGCGCCGAGGAAGTGACGCTCGACGAGGTGGAGCGGGTGTTGATTTGAGGCGCGTTTGAGGTATGAACGGACGCCTGTAGCGGCATCGCTGCAGGCGCATGGGAAGGGTCTCAAAACCCTTCGTTTTTTGAACAAGCAAGCAGAGTCATCGGCGCGATTGCAAAGCTATGGACTAAACGCGTCCCGCGATGCACCGTCGGCCGGAAACATTGCGGGGGCTTTATGGGTGAGGCAAAGCGTCGGAGGGGGCAGGAGGGGGGCAAGTTCGAGGTTGTCGAGCGGTGTCTACGCAATCTTGGAATAGATACCTCGGACTTTGGGTTTTACGACTCTGAGGCGTTCCTTCGAGCCGAAAGTGCCGATGCCAGCTTTTTGGAACAATATGCACACTGGGTTGCTCTTCGCCCACGCGATCCCGCCTACGATACTCACGTTCGCGATGTCGTCCCTCGACTGACAAATCTTCTGGCGGAAACACTGCGGGCTGACGGAATGATCGGTGGCTGCGTCGCGGCTGTGGGAATGATGACGCGAGTTCTAGACCGACTGAAAGTTTGGAGTTTCGGTGTACATGGCTGTCTGACGCTGGAAGTTAAATCGCAGAAACTGTGGCGAGGGTTTGCGACGTGTGATGATGTTGATTTTGAAGGCGGGGTGCAGGGACACTCATGGGTGGTTGCTCCTCCATACGGTATTGTAGACGCCAGCCTGATCCTGCAACGTTTAGCGGGCGATCCGATTCAGCGTTTCGTCCCAGCGACGCTCTTGTGTGATACGGAATTAAAGATCGTGACGCCGGATGTTACCGACGTCGTGAGCGCGCGTCGACGTGAACAATTCGCGCGGCAAGACGGCCGGTTTGACTCGCAGCTTCACCACCGTCTTGAGCCTCGCCTCCGCAAGTTTGGCCAATCATTTCCGGCAGTGGAATTGACAAAGGGCGAGCTGCGGCTCCGATACGTGCCGATTGCTATTCGGCAAACCGATGTGCCTCTGGAGCAAATAAACAGTGAGGGGAGAGTCGGTCGACCCGCTATCAACATTTGGCGCGAGACAATCGCTCCTGCCTTCGGGGTTGCACCGTGAATTTCTAGCTCGGATGCTTACGGTCGGTCATCGGGCGTGGCGTCAAAAGCCGTGGTTTTTCGTGGCAATGACGAGGGGCGCAACGGGTGAGTCATCAATTCCCGCAAAATTTTGTAACTCTTCACACCGGCGAGGAAATTCTCCGGGCCAAAAGCGTCGCCGCCATTCAGGCATCGGAAAACCTGAGGTTGCACGCGGTATTCATCGAGAGATGCATGGATACGATTGAGTATCTATGCCGTCGTTATGACACTAACGACGCTGACGAGCTTATCGTTCAACACCTTGGAGCGAGGATGTTCAATGCCAGCGCATCCGCCTTAAAGCTTCTTTTGTCTGGGTATTATCAAGCCTCCGCTTTGCAGCAACGGGATATGCTCGAAACGGTTTTCCTATTGGACTATTTCACAACGGATCATGCGCTGATCACGCGGTGGAACTCACTAGCCCGTCTTATTCACCGGCGGCTTGATTTTGGGCTGACGGATGTAGCGTACGATATTGATTTGGTGTATGGATTAGT
>PLZT01000366.1 GCA_003152255.1 Methylocystaceae bacterium
GGTGCGCGGCTTTCGTTACACGCGGTCGCGGATGAAGACATGGTTTTGTCTTGCGCCCGGCGGTGGATGTTTCGTTCGAGAAATAGCGCGCGTCGCCAGTGTGACCAAGTTGCAACACTGGTCAACTATTTCATTCCACTTGGGAAGTAACTCCTGGTGAAGGTGCCGCGGAATCATGCACGCGCCCGATGTCGCGCCACTTGCCGCGCCTGTCGCTCAGTTCCGCGGACCACTCCACGAAGCGGGGAATTAATTCAACAATAACAGTCGCATATGATTTACATGAAAACATGCGAGAACTGTCCGCGACCGATTCGACCGAGGCGCGATTGCTTATTCCATGGGCGGAACGCATGAGACATCGCATCGCGAACATAAGGAAATTGTTACTGCCCATAAAAAAATGCGCATTGAGCGCGAATAGCGATCGAATAACATTCGACCACTGCGCGGTGACGCAACTACTTGCTGATTCGCTCGAAGGAGTCCCCATGTCCAAACGAATTTCAACTTCCCTGCTGACGCTGCTGGCGTTTCCAGGCGCGGCGAGCGCCGCCGATCTTCCGTCGCTGAAAGCGCCGCCCGCCCCGCCGCCGCCGATCTTCTCGTGGGATGGCCTCTATGTGGGAACGCATGTCGGATATGGTCTGAATACGATCTCGGAACAGGCGACCGATCTGGTTCCTGGCTACGCCGGCCTTGGAAATCCCGTTGGCGACTCACAGAACTATTCGGCTCGAGGCCCGCTGACCGGCTTTCAGATCGGGTACAATAAGCAGTTCGGGAATTTCGTGCTCGGCGGCGAGTGGGATGTCGAATATGCGGGCCAGAACACCAGCCCGACGACGTTCGGCACGCTTGGCCTGGCGACCGGTGGTCCCGTCCAAACCAACATCGGGGACACGTTCCGCTGGTCGACGCGCGCGCGCGCCGGCTATGCCGATGGCCGCGCGCTCTATTACGTCACCGGCGGCATGGTCGACGGCGGATACAGCCTGAAGCATTATTATTCGAACGTCCCTGGCGCGACGCCTTACACGCCCGGCACCGATCTCAACTCGACGCNNCCGGCATCGAATACGCCTTCACCGACAAATGGTCGGCCAATGTCGAATATCGCCATAACGATTTCGGCACGGCCACCGTCACTTCGAACCTTTTCCCGGGCCTGACCTTCCGCGAACGGTCTTACGAAGACACCGTGCGGCTCGGGATCAACTATCATACGGGCTTGCCGCTGTTCGTGACGTCGTTGCCGCCCGCGCCTGTCGAAGTAGCGCCCAAGGGCCCAACCGCGCCCAAGGCCGCCGCGGCCCCGCCGCCGCCGCCGGACCCGACCTTCATCGGCCGCTTTTATCACGCTTATGCCGACGAATGGGGCGGGCCGATTCCGGACGATCCCAACGCGCCTCCTAGCCGCCGCCCCTATTTCCCGCCGGCGCCCGAGTCGCAGCCGCCCTATCCCTTCACGGAATGGTCCTTCGGCGGTTCGCAGGCGATCGGCGCGACATTGCCGAATTCCGTGGACTCCCCACTCATGAAGGCGCTGAGCCCCACGGCTCCGGGTAAGTTCCTCGAAGACAACCATGTGCAGATTTACGGCTGGGTCAATCCGGGCTTCAACATCAGCACGGCCCAGTCGCTGCCCGGCGCGCTGATCGGGGGCAACAATCCCGTGACCTATTCCTACCAGCCCAATGTTCTCCAGCTCGATCAGATCGTGACGATTATCGAGCGCCTGCCCGACGAGGTGCAGAAGGACCACTGGGACTGGGGCTTCCGCCTCTCGCCGCTCTATGGCGAAACCTATCGTTACACGACAGCTTTCGGCATCTTCAGCGACCAGCTGCAAAAATGGAACAAGTTCGCGGGCTTTGACGTGCCGATGGTCTACGGCGAGCTGTATCTTCCCTGGCTCCTCGAGGGGACGAACATCCGCTTCGGCCGCTATATCTCGCTGCCCGACATCGAAGCGCAGCTCGCGCCGAACAACTATATGTATTCGCATTCGATGACCTACGGGTTCGACAACTATACCAACACCGGCGTCGTCATCTCGCAGCAAGTCACCAAGAACATCATGGTCCAATTCGGCGTATCGGACGGTACCGAGGCGGCGCTCTGGAACGCGCGGCAAACCTATTATCCGCCGGTGCCGGGCGGCGTTCTCTACCAGCCGGTGCCGGGCGTCTTCGCCACAACGACGGCGCAGTCCTATTATCAAGGCCAGGTCGATCCGGGCGTCAAGCCGACGTTCACGGCATGCGGACGCTATCAAACCGACAGCGCCTACGACAATCTGTATGTCTGCGCCAACGGCCTCAACACCGGCACATACGGATACAACAACCTGCAGTGGTATGGCTTCACCTACTACCACAAGTTCGACGAGCTCTGGCACATCGCCATCGAGTTCTGGCACATGCACGAGAACAATGTGCCGAACGTCAACAGCATCGCGAACTCGACGATCGGACTGACCACGCCGAATCCCTTCTACTACATGGCCAATGCGCCGGCCCTGGCGCAGTGCCCCGGCAATCCCAACCCGACCTGCACCGCGCGCGAATGGTCGACCGTCGCTTACCTGAACTACAAGGTCTCGCCGATGGACAACATCTCCTGGCGCGCGGAGTATTTCGACGACATCAACGGACAGCGCACGGGAACGAAAACCTCCTACTTCAACTATGCGATGGGCTGGCAGCACTGGTTCTCGCCGACCGTCGAAATCCGGCCCGAGGTCGCGTGGTACAATTCGCTGAACGCGCCCGCCTTCCAGACCTCGGCGCCCTTGCTCGGCGGCGTCGGCACGAAGAGCCACATCGCGGTCTTCTCGGCCGACTTGCTCTGGCATTACTGAGGTGGTCGTCTTTTGAAGCCTCGGGGCCTGGTTCGCAGCCAGGCCCCGAGTTTTTTGGGACGGGTGGATTACGCCCGCGCCTTTTCATCACCGCTTCAAGCTCGAATATTTATGACTTTCCTAATGCGCGAAGAAATATTCGCAATATCGCCCTTACACGAACCAGCCGCAATGTTTCCGCATCGAGACGGGAAATTGGACCTGTTCGCATGCGCATTCTGGTGGTCGAAGACGAGCCTCACACGCAAAGATTCCTGCGAGCCGCGTTGACGGCGAGCGGGTACGAGGTTCTTGATTCCGCGACTGGAAAGGAAGCCCTCGTTCTTGTCGCCGAATGGGCGCCCGACATTGTCGTTCTCGATCTTGGGCTGCCCGACATGGACGGCAAAAAGCTCATCCGCAAAATTCGCGCGAGCTCGCCAGTCCCGATCATTGTCGTATCGGCGCGCGACAGCGAGGCGGAAAAAATCCTGACGCTCGATACGGGCGCCAATGATTATTTGGAGAAGCCGTTCGTCATAGGCGAGTTTCTGGCGCGCGTGCGCTCGGCGCTGCGCAATGTCGCGCAAGACCGAATGATCCAGGCGGGCGGCCTCGTCATCGACACGAAAACGCGCTCGGTGGAAAAAGACGGCGCCGCGGTCAAGCTGACGCGAACGGAATATAAGCTTCTCGTCGTGCTCGCGCGCCAAGCCGGACAGCCGCTCGGTCATGAGGAAATTCTGAAGGCCCTATGGGGCGCGCGGCGTCCGGAGGATGTGGGACACCTCCGGGTCGTCGTCCGGCAATTGCGTTTGAAGATCGAGGACGATCCATCCGAACCCCGAATGCTCATGACGGCGCCAGGGATCGGTTATATTTTTATCGGAACGAAACCCTGAAGAGCCACGACAACTAAAAAACGCTCCCGCATTTTTCCGCGATCCGGCGTGAAGACCCAAGCTCCTGGAGCAGCGCTGGAAATCAAGCTCCGCCTTGCTTCCCGTTCAGCCGGGCCATCACCGCGTCGAGCTTTCTCAGCAGCGCGGGGTCGCGCGCCTCGGGCGCCGTCAAAATCGCATTGTCGAGCGCGCGATCCGAGCCGTTGGGACAGGCTTCATGCTCCGCCGGAAAATCGCGCAGCAAGCGCGCCAGCAATCGGCTCGCGGCCTGCGCATTGGCCCGCACGACCTCGATCACCGCCGCCACGTCGACGTCGTCGTGTTCGGGGTGCCAGCAATCGAAATCCGTCACCATGGCGATGGTCGCGTAGGAGATCTCCGCTTCGCGCGCGAGTTTCGCCTCCGGCAGAGCGGTCATGCCGATCACGTCGCAGCCGGCGGCCTTATAGGTCAATGATTCGGCGTAACTGGAAAACTGCGGGCCCTCGATGCAGACATAGGTTCCCCCTGGCGCGCAAGCGATTTGCTCGGCCCTGGCGGCGGCCAGAATGCGCTCGGAAAGTTTCGGCGCGACTGGATGCGCCATCGAGACATGGGCGACGCATCCATTGCCAAAAAACGAGGAGTCTCGCGAAAAGGTGCGATCGACGAATTGATCCACGGCCACGAAGAGTCCGGGATAGAGCTCGGATTTAAACGAGCCGCAGGCTGAAACCGACACGATGTCGGTGACTCCTGCCCGTTTCAGGGCATCGATGTTGGCGCGGTAATTTATGCCCGAGGGCGAAAACCAATGTCCGCGCCCGTGACGCGCCAGAAACACCACGCGGGTTTCGCCGATCGTCCCAAAACGCAAAGCGTCGGAAGGGGCGCCCCACGGAGTCTCGACCCTCTCTTCGCGTATATTTTCCAGCCCCGGCAGATCGTAGACTCCCGATCCGCCGATGACGCCCACGATCGCCGCCGCCATATCCGCCCCCGCGTTTTCGCGCATTTTCGTGCGCTCCGCGCGTTTATCGCGCAAAAGCGAGCATGTCGCCAGTTTTTCCGACTCCTCGCCGCGCCTGGGCCGCACCGATAGGGTTGCGCCACAAAATAGCCTGTGTTAGGGGACGCTCGCATTGGAGCGAGGGCGTTGCGGCCTTGGTTCCTCACCCTGACCTTATCGTCGCTTGAACGCTCCAAATTCCGCCGCCGCGCTAACGGCGCGACCGGGAGCGTTTAAAGCGGCCCCGATCTTAAAGAGCAAAACCAAGTGGCTCAAGACGGAGTCGACCTTTCCGGCGTAGCGGGACGTTACGCCTTTGCCCTCCACGAGTTGGCGTCCGAGCGAAACGCGACCGGAGAAGTCACGCAAGCGCTTGCCGCCTTTCAGCGATTGCTGAGCGAGAGCGCGGATCTGCGCCGTCTGGTGGAGAGCCCGGTGTTTTCCGCGGCCGAGCAGGTGAAGGCGCTGGACGCGGTGCTGTCCGCGGCGCAGATCGGCGGAATCACCGCCAATTTCATCCGCTTGGTCGCGACAAAACGTCGCCTCTTCGCGCTCCCGGGGATCATCTCCGCCTTCCAACGCCTCGAAGAAAAGGCTAAGGGCGTGGTGCGCGCGGAGGCGACCGTCGCCGCGCCGATGAGCTCCGATCAAGAAGCCGCGCTGCGGCAGGCTTTGGCCGCGACGACAGGCGGCAAGACTGTCAGCCTCAACGTGAAGACGGACGCCTCGATCATAGGCGGCATCATCGTCAAACTCGGTTCGCGCATGGTCGACGCCTCCTTGAAGACCAAGCTCAATTCTATTCGCACACGCATGAAAGAGGTCGGCTGATGGTGGATATCCGCGCCGCAGAAATTTCGGCGATCCTCAAGAATGAGATCGCTAATTTCGGCAATGAAGCCCAGGTGAGCGAGGTCGGTCAGGTGCTGTCGGTCGGCGACGGCATCGCCCGCGTTTATGGTCTCGATAATGTCCAGGCCGGCGAGACGGTCGAATTCGAGAACGGCGTGCAGGGCATGGCCCTCAACCTCGAGACCGACAATGTCGGCGTCGTGCTTTTCGGCGCGGACCGCGACATCATGGAAGGCCAGACGGTCAAGCGCACCGGCGCCATCGTCGAGGTGCCCGTCGGCCGCGAACTGCTCGGCCGCGTCGTCGACGCGCTCGGCAATCCGATCGACGGCAAGGGGCCGATCAACGCCACGAAGCGCTCCCGCGTCGACGTCAAGGCGCCCGGCATTATTCCGCGCAAATCAGTGCATGAGCCGATGGCCACCGGCCTCAAGGCCGTCGACGCGCTGATCCCGATCGGACGCGGCCAACGCGAACTCATCATCGGCGACCGCCA
>PLZT01000351.1 GCA_003152255.1 Methylocystaceae bacterium
TGTGACGCTTGAGCCACATGTCGCGGCAAGGCTGGCGACCATTAACCCGCTGAAGACGAACGGAAACAATGCCAATAAAAACAATGTTATGGCTAGCGACAACCAGGTAAGGATCATCAAATTAACTCCAGTCCCGTATCAGCTTGGGCGACTCGAATTCGGCCCCGCGTTATTGCATGATCATAGTTGGAGGGATCCCGGTTCAGGCTGGAGCTTGGTCGTCATCAATGAGCTCGCGAATCGGAGAATACGGGCCAAAATGCAATTAGCGTCCCATTCCGATCGAGCCGAACGCCAGCGTTGAACGGCGCGCATTCGCGATCGAGCATGTGCGCGAGCCACTCGGCGTCCTTTCTAGATGCGCATTTCAGGCGAAAACGCCGGATTTGCAAGGGAACCATTTCGAGCGCGACAAGATCGCCGCTCGTCGCGTCGATGTCGGCGAAATACATTATGGAAAGATCGCTGCGAAAGCTGTCGTAGCCTTCGATCCCCTCATAATCGTTCAGGAAATCGCCGCAACCATATAGGATCAACCGGTTATTGTAGATTTCGAGCGCCTTCACATGATGAGCCGAGTGTCCGTGAACGATGCAGACGCCCGCGCGGTCGATCAGCTCGTGCGCGAAACGGATTTGCTCATCTGGAATTTCATAACCCCAATTTTCTCCCCAATGAATGGATGCGATCACCAAGTCGTTGGCCAGCCGAAGTTTCGCCAGCTTGTCGCAAGCCGACGCAATGCTCCTGGGCGACAGGTCGAGAAGCAGGTTTACGCCCGGCGTTTCGGGCGTTGCGCTCCAATGGCTGGGCACGCCGCTGGTCCGCAACGCGAAGGATGCGACGACGACCCTGCCTTTGGCGGGAATGTTCAGAATCGCCGCGGCGCTCGCCTCATGAAGATTACGGCCGGCGCCGGCGGTCTTTATTCCCATCTGTCGCAATTCNNGGCGAGAGCGCAGCAATCTATCGCGGCGGCGCGCAAGCATTCCGCGTTTTCCGGACTAATGCGATAATTGATGCCCTTGGCCTCATAATCTTCGCTCCGCGTTATGCTGGTCTCGAGGTTGACGATGCGCGCGTCCGGCTGCTTACGACGAAGCGCATCGAGCGCGTCGCCCCAGATATAGGAGGCGTCCACAGGTGCCGGGATCGGTCCGGACACCTGTTCCGCCATCCGAATATAGTCGATCGCCGAAGAGACATAGTCTTCGTGAAGTTGCGGAGAACATGGGTATAGCAGGATCTGGTCGATCCCGCGCCCAACCATGACGTCTCCGCAAAGAAAGATGCGAACAACCTTGTTATCGGCGGCTGGGTCGGGGAAATTGGCGACGGATGAGCTCATTAAACGGTCTCGAGGTCGAACTGACTTGTCTCGCGAGACAGCTCTGGCCCATGCGGCGCCGTGACGTCCAGAGTGAAACGTAGCGCGCGCTCGACGAAACACGCAACAGGCCGGAAGCAAGGGTCAGAAAAAGCCGATCCCTCCGCATTCCATCAAAATCTTCTCGGCGACGCCGTGGGCTCGGCGTAATCTGTCGCGTGACGCCATTGAGTGTCGTTTTGCCAGCTTAAGCGATAAGTTCACTTGAACCTGAAGAAAACGGCGAATTTCCATTCAACTTCGACAAGCGAACGAACGGGCGGGAGAAACAATGACCCGACGGCACGACGAGAAAAATGCGCCGCCTCGTCTTGAAAGCCGAAGGCGAGCAATGAACAGCTACAACCGATTCTCGCGCGCAACGAAGACATCGCCCGCTCCTTTGACGAAGTCGCGGATATCCTCGAGCTAAAGGACGACAATCCATTCCGGATTCGCGCCTACCGCAATGCGGCGCGCACGCTGCGCGGCCTCGGAAACGAAGTCGGCGATATGTTGATGCAAGGCCAAGATCTCGCCGAGTTGCCGGGAATTGGCGACGATCTCGCCGACCAGATCGCCGAAATGGTTCACACGGGACGACTGGCGAAGCTCGATGAAATTGCTTCGTCCGCGCCGCATTTGGCGCTCGAACTCTCTCATCTTCCCGGGATTGGCCCGAAGCGAGCGATGCGACTGTGCGGGGAACTCGGCGCCCGCGATCTGCACGACATTCACAAGGCGGCGGAATCCGGGAAGATCGCCAAACTGCCCGGCTTTGGCGCGAGGCTGGAGCGATCCTTATTGGATAGCTTGAACGCCGCGCTTCAAACAGGCGCGCCTCGATACAAGCTGGCCGCGGTTGAAGGTTACGCGACCGCCATGCTGTCGTATCTGGGCCGCGCGCCGGGGTTCGTGGCCGGAGCCGTCGCGGGCAGCTTCAGGCGGCGCAAGGAGACGGTTGGCGATCTCGATATCATCATCGCCGCGCGCGATGGCAAAGCAGTCATCGATTGGTTTATACGGGCGCCCGAAGTCGACAGGATCATTTCATCGGGCACCACCCGCGGCTCTGTCGCGCTTCGCTCCGGCCTTCAAATTGATGTGCGCGCCGTGCCGAAGGAAAGCTACGGCGCCGCTCTCGTTTATTTCACGGGCAGCAAGGCGCACAATATCGCGCTACGGCGGCGCGCTCAGGAACGAGGCTTGAAAATCAACGAATATGGCGTGTTTCGCGGAGAAAAAGCGGTTTCCGGCACGACGGAGGAGTCTGTCTACGGCGCCGTCGGCCTGCCTCTGATCGAACCCGAATTGCGCGAGGATCAAGGAGAGATCGAAGCCGCGACGCAGGGTCATCTGCCTGCCCTCGTGAAGCTCGACGATATTCAAGGCGATATGCATGTCCACACCAATGAATCCGACGGAACTCAAACCCTCGAGGTCATGGCGAGCGAAGCGCGAAAGCAAGGACTGCGTTACATAGCTGTGACCGATCACTCGCAACGCATGACCGTCGCCCACGGCTTGAGCGTCGACCGCCTGTTGGCGCAGATCGATAGGATCGACGCCTTCAATGCGAGAAGCGCCGGCGTCACGATCTTGAAAGGAATCGAGGTCGACATACTCGAGAACGGCGCACTCGATCTGCCGGACTCCGTTCTCGCCCGGCTCGACCTCGTCGTCGGCGCGATTCACAGCCACTTCGGCCTATCGCTCTCCAAGCAAACCGAACGCATCTTGCGAGCGATGGATCGACCACATTTCACAATCCTCGCGCACCCCACGGGCCGTCTGCTTCTTGAGCGAGAGGCCTACAGCGTGGATATGACGCGAATCCTGCGGGCCGCAAGGGCGCGCGGATGTTTTCTAGAGTTGAACGCCCATCCCGATCGGCTGGATCTTTCCGACATTCATTGCCGCGCGGCGAAAGCCGAGGGCGTGTTGGTGAGCATTAATTCGGACGCGCATCGTATCGAGCATTTCGCCAATCTTCGTTTCGGCGTCGGGCAAGCCCGGCGTGGGTGGCTGGAAAAGAAGGACGTTCTCAATGCGCGCCCGCTTTCCGCGCTTCGCAAGCTTCTGCAAGCGACCATGTGACGAACAAGACGGTCTATCTAGTCCCGGCCCGTGGTCTCGCGTTCCGCCCCTCAATGGCGCCAAAGGAAAAGCGTCCGGCGGCCGTCCCCGACAGGCGCCCACGCGCCATCATGAACAGCGATATTTGTCATTGCCTTTTCTCTCGCTCGAAGTCCCGAGTTTGTGAACCGACACTCCACGGATCACCAGGAGACTGGATCGTAAGATCCGCGCGATTTTCGTTATTGTGCAAATCCGAAGTCGCCGATCCCCCGATGTCGCGTTCTCGTCAAACCGGCTACCTGCCCTCGCCCTGTGTGGCGGCGAGATATTCGTCGACGAAGCGAGCCACATCGTCCCAGTCGGTATACTCGGTATCCTGTATTGCTGCGGCGTCGACGCCGCCCGGCTTCACGAAGTAGCGCAGCAATGCGCGCTTGAAAAAATCGTACTGTGTATATTTCAGCGCCCCGGCCACCAGAAACGCCTTGGTCGCCTTTAATCCCGTCTCCTCGAGAAATGCGTCGACGCATTGCCGCGCCTCGGCGCGTCCTTCCGCGTCCTTATGCAGCATTGCGAGATTGACGGAGAATAAGGCGGTCGGAACTACGTTCAACCAAGCCAAGTTTTCTTTCACGAAATGCACGAGCGCGGTCTGATGCCTGTGGTGATGCACCGAACCGCCGACGAAAGCGCCGCTATAGATTGGCTGCACTTGGCTGGCGTCGGGCGTGGCGCTATCGACCAAATCCACGGTCTTTCCGTGTCTACGCACCCGTTCGGCGATAAACTCGGCGACTTTGCGCGTGTGGCCTTCGGTCGTGCCATATACGACCAGGATCGGTTTCATGGGACGCCCCTTTTTCGCACGGAATGGCTAAGTTAGGTTCCACTTTGAGGAACACCATGTTTGAGGAACACCATGCCTCCTCGGCGCGCCGGCCATGCATCCTCCCGCATAGGCCGGCGCTCTGGCGCTTCCCTCTATCCCTCGCGTCGAAGCTTATCATGGTTATCATTTTTACAAGATGCGCTCCCACGGTGGACTATGTCCGGGAGTTCAAACCTCCACATTAGCCTCGAGGCCAGAAAACCACCAATATGGCTGCGTCAAATCGCGCAAGCACGCCGCGACGCCCTGCGAATTTTTATGATAAAATGATTCGCTGCGCGTGAAGGGACGAATGGGTTCCCTGCCCAAGCGTGCAATGGGTTCCGCCTTGAACGTAATGCCGACGAGGGCGCCAATTGAGGGTGTGCCCATGAGGGAAAATTCGGAAACGATCGACGTTCTGATCGAGCCGCGCGGGCTCGAAGGAATTTTGCGCCTCCCACGGCGGCCGACTGGACTGATCATCTTCGCGCATGGCAGCGGCTCCTCCCGTTTCAGCCCGCGCAATTCGCTCGTGGCGCGGCAACTGTCCAACCGTGGCTTCGCGACCTTGTTGTTCGATCTCCTCACGGCGGGTGAAGAACAAGATCGGCGCAACGTNNAGTTACGTCCAGCGACTTCCGATTGGCCTGTTCGGGGCCAGCACGGGCGCCGCCGCGGCGCTCGTCGCCGCGGCGAACGAACCAGGACCGGTCAGAGCTGTCGTCTCGCGCGGAGGCCGCCCCGACCTTGCCGGAGAGGCCCTTGCTCATGTCAAGGCGGCGACGCTGCTGATTGTCGGAGGGCTGGACCATGACGTTCTCGACCTCAATCGCCACGCGCTGCGTTTGCTGCAATGCGAGAAACGCCTCGATGTCGTGCCCGGAGCGACGCATCTTTTCGAGGAGCCCGGGACGCTTGAGGCGGTGGTCGAGGCGTCGATCGATTGGTTCAGCGCATATGTTCCCGGAAATGAGCAAGGATCGGAGGACGGATAAACGCCAAATGCGATCCTTTGTCCCACTGTGACAACGCGCGCGAACCGCCATATCTGAAAATGTCCCCCGGTTTTCCCGGTCGGGACGCGAGACTGTGGAATAGGTGAATTATGACGACCATGGCTTTGACGGCGCCGCCGCTGAAACGTCTTTTCGAGCGCTTGGATTTTTCGCCGACGCCGACCCAAAAGGTTTTGAAGGTCGTCATGGAGCAATGGAAGTTGGCGGGCCGCGGGGTGGTCGCGCCCTTACGGTCCGCCGTGAGTTTCCCGGAAGGGAGCGAGGCGGCCAAGAGAATCTTCGTTTACCGAGTCGTGGAAGGCGAACGCGAC
Source organism: Methylocystaceae bacterium (assembly GCA_003152255.1). The sequence goes on from PLZT01000351.1 coordinate 5,644, forward strand.
TACATACTGGTCGAGGGGGCGAAAGCCAGCGCGACGCTTCTTGGGCCTTGCGAAGGCGGGAGTCGTCTGCGCGCCGCCAAAAACAGGCGTCAAGCCGTTCGTCTGCGCCGCCTGTTCGATGAAGCGCGGCGCTGTGGCCAGCCGGTGCTCGCGCAATGCACGCTCGTCGAGGAGGGGCGCGACCGGGCGGCAATCGAGATCCTGGCCGCGCCCTTGTCGGAAAATGGAACCGCGATTGATTCCATTCTCTGCGCCGTGTCGATAAGCCCGTTTGAAACGGGCGCCTTCGCTCGTTCGCATGAGGCTCCGATAGACCGCGATCCCGCGATCTTCGCCCTAGGCTCCAGCCGCTCCCTGGGGCAACAGGTCGCTCGCCATCTCCATGCGGAGCTTTCCCCTCATGAGGAGCGCGAGTTCGAGGACGGCGAACACAAGACCCGTCCACTGGTCAATGTTCGTGATCGCGACGTCTACGTCATTTACTCATTGCATGGCGAGGAGAGCCGGACAGGCTCGGACAAGCTCTGTCGCCTGCTGTTCTTTATCGGAGCGCTCAAGGATGCCGGCGCCGCTCGCGTTACGGCGGTGGCTCCCTATCTTTGCTACGCGCGCAAGGACCGTCAGACAAAGCCGCGCGATCCGGTGACGACGCGTTATGTCGCGCAAATGTTCGAAGCCGTCGGGACCGATCGAGTCGTTGTGATCGACATTCACAATCTCGCGGCGTTTCAGAACGCCTTTCGTCGCGGCGCCGTGGCTCTCGACGCGCAGGCGATCTTCGCGCGCCACATCGCGGCGGAAATCGGCGACGAGCCGCTCGCCGTCGTCTCGCCCGACCTCGGCGGCGAAAAGCGCGCGGAGCTGTTCCGCGAGCGAATGGAAAACCTGCTCGGACGACCGGTCGCCAAAGGCTTCATGGACAAGCATCGCAGCATGGGAAAGGTGACGGGAGAGATTTTCGCGGGCGACGTCGAGGGGCGCACGGTCATCGTGCTCGACGATTTGATTAGCACGGGAGGCACCATGGCGCGCACGGCCGCCGCCTGTCGCAAGCACGGAGCCAAGAAGGTTTGGCTTGTCGCGACTCATGGCGTCTTCTCAAGCGGCGCCGCCGCGATATTGCGGGATGCGCCTATTGACCGCCTTCTTATCTCCGACACCGTGCCTTTGCCGCCGGGCGTGAAAATCGCGGAAATGAAGGGGCGGCTCGCCATTGTCAGCGTCGCCGGCCTTCTCGCGGAGGCAATCCGTCGTCTGCATTCTGGCGGCTCGATCGTCGAGCTGTTGGACAAAGGGCCATAGGGCGGCCGTCGGCGGCCGAGACGATTATGTCGAGAAATGTGCTGTTCGCGGATTTGTACCAAATGACCATGCTCCGCGCCTATTTTGAACTGGGCATGGCGGAGGAGGCGGCGTTCAGCCTGTTCGTTCGCAAGCTGCCGCCGCGCCGCAATTTCCTGATCGCCTGCGGCCTGGCCGATCTTTTGAAAGAGATAGAATCGCTGCGATTCGATGACGACCAGCTTCGCTACCTGCGCTCGCTCGGCGACTTCCCGGATTCATTCCTGGAATGGCTTCGAGCGTTTCGCTTCACTGGCGACATTCATGCCTTGCCCGAGGGGACGCCATTTTTCGCCAATGAGCCGATCCTCGAAGTCGTGGCGCCGATCGCGCAAGCGCAGCTTATCGAGACGCTGGTTTTAAACCAGATCGGACTGCAGACCATTCTGGCGTCGAAGGCGGCGCGTATCGTGACGGCGGCGCGTGGGCGCCCGGTGGCGGATTTCGGCGCGCGGCGCGCACAGGGAATTGACGCGGCGACAAAGGGAGCGAGAGCGTTTTATATTGGCGGCGTCGCCGCGACCTCCAATTTGGCGGCGGGAAAGGCCTATGGAATTCCTGTATCGGGGACCATGGCGCATAGCTTTGTCGAGGCCTGCGCGTCGGAGGCTGAAGCATTTGACGCCTTCGCGCGCATCTTTCCGCAAACCGTTTTATTGGTCGACACCTATGATACGCTTGCCGGCGTCGCGAAGGTTATCGCGCTGTCCAGATCGCTCGGGCCTAGGTTCAAGGTTCGCGCCGTTCGCCTCGATTCGGGCGACCTCGATCAACTGGCTCGCGAGTCCCGCAGAATGCTCGATGACGCGGGACTGACCAATGTCCAAATCGTCGCCAGCGGCGGCCTTGATGAAGATCAAATAGATCGCCTGACCGCTTGTAACGCGCCGATCGACCTCTTTGGCGTCGGCACGGATTTGGCCGTGTCCAGCGACGCTCCAGCGCTCGACATCGCTTATAAGCTCGTCGAATACGCTGGCGTCGGGCGAATGAAATTGTCCACGGGCAAATCCAGCCTTCCCGGCCGCAAACAGATATTTCGAAATTATCGCGGCCAGGAAGCGGTTTACGACGTCATCGGCCGTCATGACGAGAGCCTTGCCGCTTCGCCCCTGCTGTCGTCGGTCATGTTGTCCGGTCGGCGTAGTGACGACAAGGCGGACGATCTCGATTCGATGCGTTCATACGCGAAGGGAGCTATCGAGGCGCTGCCGCTAGATTATCGCTCTCTCGCGCCGCCCGCCGCGCCATATGAAGTCAAAATCAGTTCAAAGCTCGCTGAATATCGGCAATCAGTGCTTGGTCGGCTGCGCCCCGCGTCCAAAGACGGCGAGTGAAGACGACGGCTCTCAGAATTCAGCTATCCGCGGCCGCGAGCGCTTGTTCGGCAAGGCGCAGATAGCGGCTCGCCAAAGGTTCCCATCTTTCCGGGCGCCGCGGCACCGGATCGAGCAGATGAGCAACGGCAAGTCTGGCGCGCAGAACCGCGCGCCAAGCGGTGTAAAGCGAGAGCAGTCGATGAGGCGGGGATTCGTCGAGCCGGTCCGCCACCTTCGCAATGATTCGCGGACCCAACGCCGGAGCCCGAAGCTGAGCGCTTTCCATGCCGAGATAGGCGAGTTCGTCAAACGGATCGACCTGGCGCAGTTCGCTATTGAACTCCAGACAATCAAAGATCGCGATTGGATCGGCGAAGCAAATATGCTCGGGCCGAAGATCGCCGTGGCCGTCCACGATATGTCCCAGACGAACGCGCTCCTCGAGCAGAGGTCGACTTACCGTCAAGATCGCGTCCAAACGATCGAGAAGATGCGGTATGCGGCCATGATCGAGCGCGAAATCGCGGCGGGTCAGGATGCGGCGGTTTTCCATCTGCTCACGAAAGAAACGCGCGGCGTAGGCGCTGGGTGAAATCGCGGAGCGGTCCGCGCGACGGTAAAAGTCGCCGAGCGTCTCACATAGGTCGTCGATCTGCCCGTCGTCCAATCGTCCCTCGATCAGCATCCGATCAAGCATCCGGTCGGCGGGCAGGCGACGCATCACCACGAGCCAGTCGACGACGGCGCCGTCGCCACCGAGCGACAACCTATTGTCCGCCGAAAGGTTCAGGGGAACTATTCCAAGATACACTTGCGCCGCCAGACGGCGATTGAGACGCAATTCTTCCCGGCAATTGATCTCGCGCGCGCGCAAGGTCGAGAAATCCAAAAAGGGGAAGCGAACCGGCTTTTTGAGCTTATATGCTCGCCCTCCCGCCAGAAACACGAACGACATATGCGTTTCCACAAGCGTTACGTTCTGCGGCGAATGCGGATAGGCCGACGGTTCGCTCAAGAAGCATACCTTGTCGGCGGTGGAAACGGGAACACTCGGGGCGTCCGCGCCTTCATCTCGGCCGGCGGTTGAGTTCATCGTCATTCCCACCCGCGCGCGCATGCACCGTCCTCACCACCGGGACTCTCTCCGGAGCAAGCGACGCTTGAAACGACTGGCCATCGGACCAAGATTAAGCAAATGTAGTTCAGGGATGTTATCATGCCTGCTCCGCACACGCGACTTCTAGCCAGCGATGCTCTGCTGATCGTCGATGTCCAGCGTGATTTTTGCGCCGGCGGCGCCTTGTCTATTACCGGCGCCGAGGAAATCATCCCGACAATCAATGATCTTATCAAGCAGGCGATCGAGGCCAAGGCGCTCGTTATTGCTTCACGTGATTGGCATCCGCCGGATCATTCGAGTTTTCATGCGTTCGGGGGGATCTGGCCCACGCATTGCGTGCAAGGAAGCGACGGCGCCAAATTTCACGCCGCGTTGCGATTGCCTGACGATGCGCTCATAGTCACCAAGGGCCAAATGGTCGACAAGGATCAATATTCCGCCTTCGACGCGACCGGATTGGCCGATGAACTTCGACGCCGCGGCGTGAAGCGTATCTTGATCTGCGGACTCGCCCAAAACGCTTGCGTGCGCGCCACCGCGCTGGCCTCGGTCAAGGCGGGATTTGAGACGCATCTTTGGCTGTCCGCCACCCGGGCGGTTGTGCCTGCTCATGGGGAGAAAGCTGTCGCGGAGATGGTTTACGCGGGCGTCATTGTGGAGGGAAGCTAGCGGGCTGATCGCCCGCGCAAGCCGCATCGCCGCAACGTTTTGCCGCGTGGCGGCGAAAGCCAGTGCATCATGGGATAAGCTAACTCATCCGCCAGACGCGCATGCGAGCAATCGTTAATACGTGTCACTCGGCGATATCAAGGACAAAAACAATGCCCGACATCAACACCGAGAAAGTCTGTTACGTGATCCTGAAGGCTCGCGAACTCGAGTCCGAGGATGAGGGAGTCGCTGCCGACGCTTCGAATCCCACCGATGACAAATTCGTCAGCGTTCTGACCGACGAAGCCTTTTCGACCGTCCGCCAGGAAGTCGGCGCGTTCATCGACGCCATGGACGAAGACGAGCAATGCGAATTGGTCGCGCTCACATGGGTTGGACGCGGCGATTTCTCGGGGGAGGAATGGGACGCCGCCGTCGCGCAGGCTCGTGAACGGCGCGTGGGCCCAACGTCCACCTATCTTCTCGGCATCCCATTGCTCGCCAGCCATCTCGAGTCCGGTCTCGAGGAATTCGACGAGAGTTGCGAGGGCTATGCGTCGGACCACCAGTAACGGGGAGCCCATGGCTTCTTGCTTCACCACGCGCGTCGTCGTGGGCGAGGCGCCTCTATTTCGCCGCTTCGCTGTCCGCCGCCGGTGAACCCCGCGAGCAGCACCGCCATCATGCCGGTGACGAAGATTCCGTCGAAGGTGCCGGCGCCGCCGATCGAAAGAACGGGCGTCCCGAGGCCTTGAAGCTGGTCGAGATTGAGCAGATCGGCGCCAATCAGCACGCCAAGGCTGCCGCCGGCATAGGCCAGCGGCGCGGCGTAGCGCCAGGAGACCAGCGCGGCGACGATGGCCGCGGCCACGGGCGCGACGAAGATCGGCAGGCCGATGCCGACGCCGCGGATCGGCTGCGCGAGAGCGTGGCAGATCGCGGCGATGATCGCGGTCGCGATCAGGCCGCGTCCCCAGAGCCCATTTTTCCATAGCAGATAGATCGAGAGCAGGGTCGGGATCACGGCGCCGCCGACGTTGACGGCGAGGATGACCTCGGGCGAATTGGTTAGCGCCGGCACGATGTAGCGCATGCCGTAATAGGTCACCTCGCGCTCGGTCACCATGGGCTCGGAGCCCAGCTTGGCGATGGGAATGTTGACGTAGCTGCCAAGGAGCGAGCCCAAAAGCAAAAAGAACGCCGTGCCCGAACTCACGCCGAGCCGCAAGTAGGCGTAACGCAGCACGCCGATCTGGACGAGGATCAGCAAAATGCCGAGCGCGGCGGCGAGCAGCGCGAAAAACGACGGGGCTATCGGCAGATATTGAGCGTGGCCGTAATGCATGCGCGTTCCCCTCGCCGGATCTATCGGATCAGCATATAGCGGCGGCAGCCGAACCGAATAGGGCGCTTCTCAATCGTGGGCGCCCGGGCTCGCCGCGTACGGCGCCGCGTCGTCTTGCGGAAGCCGGCGAAGTTGCTAGAAACGAACGGCAAGGCATATGTTCGGGTCACACCGTGAAGGAGCTCTCTTTCTTGTTCCACAATCGCAGCGGCGCTACAGGCTATACAACGCGAATTTTCGACGAACCAGGCGGCGAAGCGGAAGGCCAAGGATATGAAACGCGCTTGAAATCGTCGGCGCCGAAACCCAACACCGACGCCCCGCCGGCTTCGGAGGAACTGTCGCGAGCGACGTTGACCAAGCAGGAAATCGCGCGCGCGGTCTATTCCGCTTGTCCGCGCATTTCGCGCCGTCAGTCCAAGGAACTGATTGACGCCGTCCTTGAAGAAATCGTCTCCACGCTCGTCGCCGGTGACGACGTGAAGCTTCGCGGTTTCGGCAACTTCGCCGTTTGCCAGAAGCGCGAGCGCCCTGGGCGCAATCCGAAGACGGGAGTCATGGCGCCGATCACCGCCCGCAGGGTTGTCACCTTCAAAGGATCGGAAAAGCTGAAGGCGGAAGTGGGAGGCGAACGCTAGGAGAATCGCAAACTTCGGCCGCGTTGAAGGCTATGCGCCGACAGGAATGATCGAGAACGTCCGCGTTTTGTCGTCGTACGCGAATAGTTCGGCATAGCGGCCCCACGCTGTCGCGGTGCGCAACGTCTGTTCGGCGTCGGCGGCGGTTAGATGATCTTCGAGTTCGATCTCAAATCTTGTCGAGGGGGCGGCGTGGCTTTCCCGTCCTTCAAGGACGCGACGGATGTGCGCGGTCAAAGGAACGAAGCGAAGCAAATGTTCCTTGAACAAATGTTTGCGCTCATCGATGCCGCTTTGGACAAATGCCCGACCGGCGGCGGTGAGCTTCAAGGCGCCGTCGTCGAATTCGCCGAATTCCAGCATGTGAAGCGCTGAACAAGAAGAATTGGCGTTGCCGCCGCGCCGGAGCGTCGCTTCGGTGGTCAAAGAGGCTGGCGGCGGCGCGACCCGAACAGGCTAATGGCTCGTTTGAGCGCGCTTCACAAAGTCCACCGCATATGTCTCCGCGCCTATCTTTAGATACGCCGTGAAAGCGTGCGGTTCTGGAATTTCCTCGATTGACTCCATGTAGCCGCCGCGATCCGCCATCGTGAACCGCCGCCATACGCCGCTCGGCTGCACCGTTTCAATTGTGACCTTACGCGGTTCGAAGCTCTGCCCCGAATTCGACCATAGCCGGAACCGCGGCGGCGAGCCTCCCTCGTATATTTTCAGCATCACGATCCCGACTCCGGTCGTGATTTGGCGCGCCCCTTCACGGTCATCGGACCAGGCAAGACCTCCAGTGCTCTGGCTTTCCGGCTCGACATGAATGGTGATGGAGGCGTCTTTGAGACGTGCGAGGAGCGCGGCCTCGATCCGGTCACAGAGCCCATGGGCCGCGTCGACTGTCATGTCGCCCGGCACGACCAGATGGAACTCCACGAAGGTCATGTTCCCGGAGACGCGCGTTCGGACATCATGCGCTTCGATGGCTCCGCCCCTGTTCTGCGAGATAATGCGCCTGATGTCGGCCAGCGTCTCGGGATCGGACGCCTCGTCCATGAGCCCGCGCATGGACTCGCGCAGCATTTGTCCGCCGGACCAAAGGATGTTTATAGCGACGATCGCCGCCAAAGCCGGATCCAAACGCAGCCATCCGGTCAAGGGAATGAGGGCGAAACCGACGAGAATGCCGCCCGATGTCCAAACATCGGTCATGATGTGCTTGCCGCTCGCCGCCAGTGCGGGAGAACGCCATCGGCGTCCAACGCGAATCAGGAACAGCGCCCAAAGCAAATTGACGATCCCGGAAGCGCCATTAAACGCTATGCCGACGAACGGGGTCTCGGGAGCGTGCGGATTTTGCCAGCCGAAATAGGCCTCCCGACCAATGGCGAGGGCCGTCGCCACCACCATGAACGCCTCGACGGCGGCGCTGATATATTCGGCCTTCTGGTGGCCGTAAGGGTGGTTCGCGTCGGCTGGCTGCTCGCTGAACCAGAGCGCTATCAGCGCCGTGAGGGCTCCGACGACGTTGATCGTCGTCTCCAGCGCGTCCGAATACAGCGCGACGCTTCCGGTAACCCAATAGGCGGCGAACTTCAGGCCCAGTGCGATCACACTGACGCCGAGGCCGCCCCAAGCCGCTTTCATTGTGCGTGTCATCGAAATGAAGCAGCTCCTTGGCCTGTTAGGGATCCAGACGGTCCGGCATGTCCTGGGACGCAAAGGCGCGAATCAGGCACATGGAGGCGCGGGACCGGAAGGTTTTACAACACCCGCTTCTAGCGCGATGGACCGCCGGAAGTTAAGAGCGCAAAGTCGACGGTCGCGAGATTTGAGTCTGCGCGCTTGAGATCACGCGGAGGTGACGGAAAAAGGGGAGCGGCCGGGTCCGCGTCGCCGAGCCGCGCGAGATGATCTCGGGCGCGGATAAAATGAATATTCGACGTTCCGCCCGGGCGTGCGTAACGAAGACATTGCTTGCAACGAAGTAAGAGGCGGAGGCGTGGGATTACGTGGAGTCGAGGAGGAATGGGAGTTGCTGATGCGCGCCGCGCTCGACGGCGATTCGGCGGCTTATCGCAGCCTTCTCGCTTCTCTGACGCCGCTCTTGCGAACGGTGACGCGCCGAAATTGCGCTCGTATCGGTTTGGATGGGAGCGAAGCCGAAGACATCGTTCAAGAGGTTCTCCTGGCGATCCACCTCAAACGACACACTTGGGATGTCGATCGGCCGTTCGGTCCCTGGATCATGACAATCGCGCGCAACAAGCTGATTGATGCGCGTCGCCGTCGAGGGAATAGGCTAACGCTGCCGATCGACGAGCTCGCGGATATATTGACCGCCGAAGGAAGCGACGACGCCACGGATCGCGGCGACCTCGACCGTTTGCTCGGCGGGCTCGGGGAGCGTCAACGTGATTTAGTGCGCTCCTTGTCGGTCGAAGGACGTTCGGTTCAAGAGACGGCGGAGCGCTTGAAGATGAGCGAGGGGGCAGTCCGCGTTGCGCTACACCGCGCCATCAAGGCGCTCGCGGCTCTGTATCGAGGTAATGGCGATGAGAACTGACGATCTGATCAATGCGCTGGTTGTTGATCTGGCGGTTTCAAAGGCGCCTTTTCGGCGGATTCTCATTGCCGGCGTGGCGTTGGGCTCCATCATCGCGGCTGTTGAATTTCTTTTCTGGATCGGGGTTCGTCCCGACATTGGCCACGCCATGGAAACCGCTCGGTTCCTGTTCAAATTCGTCGTCACGCTATGTCTCGCCGCGACGGCGGCGAGGCTTCTCTCACGTCTCGCGACTCCGGGCGTTTCGACTGGCTTTTGGGCATGGGCTTGGTTGGCCGCGCCGATGCTGCTCTTGGTCGCGGTCGCCGCCGAACTCATCGTCACGCCAGAGACCGCGTGGTGGTCCAGGCTCGTCGGAACGAACGCCCGATTCTGCTTGATGCTGATTCCATTTCTATCGATCGGCCCCTTGGCCTGCATATTGGCGGCCTTGCGACAGGGCGCGCCGACGAGGCTCGGCCTCACCGGCGCCGTCGCTGGACTCGTGGCGAGCGGCATAGCGGCGACGCTCTATGCATCCCACTGCACCGATGACAGCCCGCTGTTCGTGGCGACCTGGTATTCCCTCGCGATTGGCGCGGTCGCCTTAGCTGGATATGTCATCGGAACGCGTGTTCTGCGGTGGTAGTTTTCGCGCGCCCCGGCGAGGGCTGGATCATGAACCGCGGCGCTGGTCCTCAATACTCCCATTCCACGCCGACGCCGACCGAGGTGTGTCCGTCCATCCGGGTCTCGCTCTGGACGCGCAGCTTCTTGGTCACGTCCAGCCCGACGTTGACCGCGGCGTCGGCGGGCTTGGCGCCGGCGCGCACGCCGACGTTGATGTTGTCGGTGAGATAGGTGGAGGCGCCGACGGTTGACCCGCCCGCGCCGCCCGCGGCGAGATCGAGCGAATCGACGCCCAGCGCCTTGCGCATTTTCTCGAAACCGCCGCCGCCGGTGTCGGCGCCCGAGAGCTGCGCGACCGCGGTCGCGAGCTGGAGCGCCTGGAGCGGCGAAAGCGATCCTGACGCCTTGGCGAAGAGCAGCCGCGACAGCACCTCGTCCTGCGGCAATTCCGGCGTCGAGGTGAAGGAGAAGCTCGGTTGCGCCGCCGGGCCGCTGACGGCGATCTGCGCGGTGACGTCGGCGGCGGTGGTCTCGGCGGTAAAATCCAGCTGCGGCGTCAGGCCGCCCGCGAAGGTCAGCGCGCCCCGCGTGATGTCGATGCGTTGGGTGAGCAATTGCAGCCGACCGCGGCGCAAATCGAAGCCGCCCAGGATCTTCGGATTTTGCGCCGTGCCCAAGATTTTCAACTCGCCGCCAAACTCCGCGTCAATGCCGCGTCCGCGCACAAAGATGCGGTTCGGCGCGGAGACTTTTACGTCGAGCGCCACGTCGAAGGTCGAGGGACGGCCGGCCGCGGCCTTTTACTTGCGTTGCAACGCCAGCATCTCCCGCGCGAAGCCCTTCGGGTCGATATGCTTGGCGTCGGGCAGGGGCTTCAGCGACCCCGGCAGCCGATCCGGCACATTCACTTCCAGCGTCTTGAAAATCACCGCGCCGGAAACTTTCGGCGCGCGGGCCAGCGGACCGGCGACGGTGAGGTCGAGATCGGCGGTGGACGAGACGAGATCGCTGTTCACCAGTTGCGCATTGCGCGAGCCGATGTGAATCGACCCGGGCATTCCGGCCTCGGGCAATAGCGAGACCCGGCCCGTCGCGGCGATCTGGCCGCCATTCCCGGTGGTCGCGGTCATCGACGCGAGAGTCATCTCGCGGCCATGCGCCTCCAGCCGGGCGGCGATGTTTTTAAAGGCGAGGCCGTTGATCGGATCGGCGAAGGCGCCGTCGGCGAAGGTCACGACCCCACCGACGATCGGCGAGGCCGCGGGGCCGGTGATTTTAACGTCTATATTGGCGTTGCCCTTCAAGGTCTGTCCATTGGCGGAAAGCACGGTGTTCGCCAGCGCGGCGTCGAGCGCGCCCTTGACGGCGACATCGAGTCCGCCCGCGGCGTTTATCGGCGCCGAGCCGGCGATGGTCACGCGGCTCGCGGACCCCAACGCGATATTGGCGTTGACGCTCGTGCGATCGCCCGCCAGCCGCCCATGCGCCGAGGCGTCGACGGATGGAAGCCCGTTCTCGCGCAACCGCGGCGCGGTGACCTTGGCGAGCGTGACCTTCCAATCGCCGTTTGGCGCGGTCTTGGTTCCGGTGATGTGCGCTTCGGCGTCGAGCGAGCCGCCGAGACCAAGCGTGGGATCGGCGATGGCCGCGATCGAGAGCGGAACGGCGCGCGCCCGCGCGGTGACGTCGAGGCGGTCGCCAACGCTGCCGTCGACATCCACCCGTCCTCCGCCCGCATTGATGGCGACGCCCTTGATATCGATCTGGCCGCCGGCGAGCGTGATCGTCGCCGGTCCCGCGAGGGCGAGGCGCTGGCCGTCGCGCTGGACGGTGAGCGCGGAAAGATCGACCCGCGTGCGCTCTCCGGGGGTGAGCGTGGCGGCGCTCGCGACAATAAAACCACGCGCGTTGACCGAGACGTCGAGCGCCGTGCCCGCCCCGGCGGGACGCGCCTTCAGACTGGCTGAAGAAACCAACTCCTTGCCAATGCGCAAATTGTCGAGCGCCGCCATCCCGTCGAGCGCCGGGCGGCGTAGAAGATCGCGGCCCGAAAGCTTCGCGCTGAACCTCTCTATGCTTGCGTCTTGCGCGCGAATGCCCACGCCCCTCGCGTCGATCGTCGCGCTTTGTCCGCCGGAAGCGTTGTCGAAGGCGATGTCGGCGTTGAGCGCGCCGCCCAGTTTTTGCAGAGCCAACGCCGAAAAATCGTCGAGATCGGGCGCGGCCAGAGTCAGTCGCCCGGTCGCGTCCCCGTCATAGGTCGCGGAACCCTTCAAACTCGCGCGGCCGAGTTTGATATCGACGGCGTCGACCTTCCAGCCGGTTCCCGCGCGGCCCGCGTCGACTCGTCCACGCAATGCGCGTCCGTCCACCGTTCCATCAAGCGAGACGGCGGCGACAAGCGCCCCTAGAAGATCTTGCGCCTGCGCATGAAAATTTAGCTTGGGAATGGCGCGCCCATTGGCTCCGCCGTCGACGACAGCCACATCAAGTGCGGCGTCGGGCTTTTGCAGCGAGCCGGAAAGTTTCGCGTCGACATTGGCGCGCCCGGTCAGGCGCGCATCGGCGCGGTGGAGATCGGGCAAGATTATTTGCGCGCCGATGTCCGCTTTTTCTTGGGTCGCGCCGCCGTTCACGCGCGCCTGCACGAATTCGCCGTTGAGGGTCAGCGCATCGAAGCTCACGCCGCCTCCGGGCAGCGTTTCGACCGCGCCGGAAAGCGTGAGCTTGCGCCCCAGCAGTCCGTCGATGGCGGCGAGTCCCGCGCTTGGCGCGTTGACGGCGCCGCTCAGCACGGCCTTGACGCTTCCCTTGCTTGGCGCGCCCGAGAGCGCGGCGGTCAGCGTCAGCGCGCCGCGCAGATCGCGCTTGGCGAGTTGCGCGAAGCGCGACAGATCGGAAGCCGTGACCCGCGCTTCGCCGTCCAGCGCCGTCGGTCCAGCCTTGCCGGCGAAAGTGACTGCGGCGCTCGTCGTCACAAGCTTGGCGAGGCCAATATCGGCGTCGCCAGCGCCGTTCGCCCGCGCCCGCAGATCGAGCGTCACATGATCGCCAAGCGCGTCGGCGAGTCCTCTGTCCGCCAATGCGAGTTCGTCGCCGCGGGCCTCGACGGCTATGTCGATATGCGCGGCGCCGTCGGTCAGCGGGCCGTCCGCGACCGCCGTGATCTCGGCGTCGAAGTGACCAAAGCGCCCGGCGGAGGACAGCGCGTCCTCCACCAGCAAACGCAGCTTCGCGTCGGGCTGGGCCGCGCTGCCGGTCACCGTGAGTTCGCCCTCCAGCGTCTTGGCGCGAAATGGGGCCGTCTCGGACGTGGGCAGGCCATGCAGCGCGGCATGGGCTTCGATTTTTTGATGGGCGCCAAGGCGGCCCGAGGCGTCGAGACGCAACGCTGAATTTTCGAGCGCGAGATTATCGAGCGTCATCGAGCCGTCGTCGGCGAGAACGACGGCGCCGCGCAGTTTGGCGCCGTCCGCGAACAGGTCGGCGAGCGCCTTTGGCAGCAGCGGAGCAAACCGGCTTGCGAGGTCGAACTCAACTCGGCGACCCGCGGCGACGCGCGTTATCGTCGCGCCTCCCTGCGCGCCGAGTTCCTCGCCCGCGTGCGCGACAAGCTTGGCGACGAAATTGTCGAGCGGCCCCTCGCCATTGAGAGAAATGTCGATCGGAGGGAGATCCGGCAATTGCGCCAATCGCGCGATAAGTCCGCCCGCGGGCTCTTGGGCTGAAAGCGCCAGCGAAACGTGGTTGGGGCTGGAGGAAATCGCCACCTTTAGATTCACCGCGCCAGGGGCGTCGGTGCGTTGTGCCGACAATGTCGCCTTGGCGCCATTGCTGGAGGCGCCGGCATCGGCGGAGCCGGTTAAAGTCAGCGTCGCCGGCTCGCCCAACACCGGCGCCGCCAGCGCCAAGGTGTCGAGCTGGAACGCGCCCAGGCGGAATCTGACCGGCAGATCCGGCGCCACGTCGTCGCTGGCTTTCTTGGCGGGCGCGGGCGCCGCCGGCTTCGTCGCGGCGGCGGGCGCGGGAATGGGGCGGCGCAGCATATCCACGCGGCCGATGGCGACGCGATCGATGTCGACGCGCAGCGAGGCCAGCGGAAGACGCGACCAGTCCATTTCCACATGGTCGATCTTCAGCCAGACGCCACCCTTGTCGGCCAGCGAGATGTCGCGCAACATCGGATGCGCCGACAGCGGCCCCTCGATCGCGCCGATGTCGAGCTTCATATTTTCCGATGACGCCGCGCGCGAAACGAAGTCCGCCAGCATGCTTTTGCCAGATTGCGTTTTCGCGTTCAGCCCAATCGCGACGAGCGCGAAAATAAGCAAGACCAGCCCAATGCCGGCGCCGATGTATCGCCAAACGCGCCCGCGCATCAAAACGCCTCCCCAATGCCGATGAACAATGCGAAGGGGCTGTCTCCGGGTTGGCGCGCGATGGGGGTCGCCACGTCAAGCCTGATCGGGCCGATGCCGGTGTAGTACCTCAGCCCCAACCCGACCGACTCCCGCATTGAGTTTTGAAAATCAGGAAAGGGCGAAGCGAAGGCCATGCCGGTGTCGAAGAAAGGAACGATCCCGATTTCCTTCGTAAGCTTAATGCGCGCTTCGGCGGAGCCTTCCAGCAGGCTGCGCCCGCCGACCGGAAAACCAAAGTTGTAGTCGGGAGCGAGCGAGCGATATTCATAGCCGCGCACCGATCCGCCGCCGCCGGCGAAAAAGAGGTGGCTCGCCGGAATATCCTCGACGCTGGCGCCGACGATCGAGCCGGCGGCGACGCGGCCGGCGAGAATATCCCAGGCGTCGTCGTCGAGCGCGTAATAGCCGGTCACCTGGCTCTTGGACTGCACCATGCCGACGCTATTGCCGAAGGCCTTGAAGTAAGGCTCGACGGTGGCGTTGGCGCGAATGCCCTTGGTCGGGGCGAGCAGACTGTCCGTGCTGTCGTAATTCGCGGACAACGGCACGCCGAGCAGCGAATAATCGTGGAGGCCGAACACGTTGAAATACTGGCCCTCCTCGAATTCCACGCCGGCCTGAACCGAGGCCGTTTCGCTGAAGCGATGTCTTACACCGACGCTCGCATTGCCATAGTTGGCCCAATAATACTGGGTTCGTTCCCGCACCGCCGCCGCGTCGACCAGCAGGTCGTCGCGGGAGCCGTATAACGCCGGTTTGACGAAGCTCATCTTGGCGCTGCCGATGAGATTGGTGGCGTCGATCGGCGGAAGGCTAAAGAAGCCGCCCGAGACGACCGTGGGCGCGAGTCCGCCCTGCAGATCGAAGCGCAGCCGCTCGCCTTCGCCAAACACATTGCGATCCATCCAATAGGCGCGCAGCCCGGGACCGTCGGTGTTGGAGATTTGTCCTGAAAAACCGACCGCGTGTTGTTTGCGCTCGCTCGTTTCGACGAGGATCGGCAAATTGCCGTTTTGGTCGAGCGGCTCGCCGTCCTCCACTTTCACCGACCCTATGGCTTCGATGCGGGAGATGGATTTGCGCGTGTCGGCCAGTCTCTTGGGACTGTAGTCGTCGCCCTCCTCGAGATAGATGAAGGAGCGAATCACGTCATCTGGCACGCCAATAGGGGCGTCCAGAAGGACGCCCGTCCCTTGGGACGGGCCATGCGTTCCGCCGAGACGAACCTCGCCGATTCCCGCGCGCGGGCCCGGATCGATCGTCACCGCGACATCGAGCGCCTGCTCCCTGTGCTGAACCACCGGCTCGGCCTTGACGATCTTGGCGAGCGGATAGGATCTTTGCCGCAATTCGTCGATCCATTCGGCCTGCATCGCCCGTAACGCGGCGGCCCGAGCCGGTGCGTCCGGCGCGCGTTCGAACGCTTTTTTCGAAAGCAACGTCGGGTCGATCGGAGCCATGGTGCGCGCGTCGAAGACGACGACATGGCGCAAATGAAACAGCGGGCCCGGATCAATATTGATCGTTACGGGAACCGGCGCTTTATTGCGAAACTCTTCGGCCGCGCTGGACGCCGCGTCAATTCCGCGCCCATCGGGATAAATCTCCACGCCGGCCACCGTCGCCTCGACTTGGGCGTCGAAATAGCCGCTGGCCCAGAGCGCGTTCGCGAGATTTGGAAAATCGCCGACGACGCGCCGCGTCAAGCCGGCTCCCGAGGCTGGCGCTTGAAGCCGTAGCCGCCAGACGTTGGACGCGTCCTTGAGATTTTGCGCAAGCGCCTTGTCGTCGTCGACGCCGGTGAATTCGAGCTTGTAGGGCAAGGTTTCCGGGCTTGGCGGCGGCGCGTCTTCTTCGGAGCCGAGCAGTCCAAAAAAATCAAAGGCGCCGGCGGGCGCGATGGCCAGCGGCGAAAACAGGGCCGCTACGGAGGCCATCAGGAACACAGAAGCACATTTCACGTCACAAAAACACCCGCGCGAGACAGCGTAAACCATACAGTGGCGGGTTGGCTTGGTCTATATGTTAAGCTTAACGTCAGAAAACACAGTAAACAGTTCCTTCTTGTGCTTCCCAAGTGAGCGTGACTGAAAGATAATTTACGCGGAGGCGTGTTTTCGCGGGGACAATTCGCGTGGAACGAAGGGCGTCGAACGAAGGGCGTCGCCGCAAAATAAAAGGCCCCGTCGCGCGAGGCGAACGGGGCCTATTTGCTTCGCATCAGACGAAGCTTTCTGGGGGATTTCCAGTTAGGGATGGGCCCGTTCCGCTTGGCCTTCGCGGTAGAGGCCCGATTGCGATTTCAAGGCTAGAAGACGGTTACCGAAGAGATCAGCGCTCGATTCTTCGAACCGCCATGACCTGACGCGCTCAGCGCAGGTCACATACGACCCGGTGGCGTCATGCTCCTCTCGCAAGTCTTTTGCGATCACCTCAACGCCAATGCGGCGCCGATAGTCTTTTCGCGTCCGAATCGAGGTCCCGCCCGATCGGCTCTTCGTCGGAGAGGCTCTGCGCCCCGAATCGACGACTGCGATGACGATAAGACTGAACCTGCTTCTGGATTTGGTCAAGCCCTATTTTTGCTCGGCGATTAACGCTTCCTCAAACTCTTGGACGGTCGTTCATCGACATGGGCGGTCGAATAAATTCATCAGCGTCGGCGCGCCGGACGCCTTGCGCAAGCGCCGCAACTGAAAGCCGTCCTCGATCGTCGCCAACAGCGAATAGTGATTTAGCGGGGCGTCGTTGACGGCCGGCCCGCCGCAATCCGTCACGACGATTGTCGCGACGCGATTGTCGTCTTCCGTGCGAGAGCCCGGAGACTTGGGAGTGTCGCGCGATTCGCCTTCATCGAAGGTGACGACGATCGCCGAGTCGCGCGTCCAATTCCGCGAGGCCCGGATCGCGCCGATCGTTCGTTTGAGAAAGTCGTCGAAATCCCGCGCCAGACGGGCGGGATCCTTGCACGTGAGCGAACCATGTCCGTCATGGCACTGGTTTGGAACGATGAACGCGAAATTAGGCGCGTTGCCGGAGAGATCCGCCATCAGCGCGTCGAGCGGCTTCAGTTTCTCGAGGCGCGCCGGGTTCTTTGCGATCCCGTCGAAATAGGCGAAGGGATTGTGCTTTTGCGCATAGAGCGCGGCGGGCGCCGGCGGCGACGCCTGCGTCAAGGCGCCCGCGGCCGGAAGCGTCTCCGCGTAAAGAGCGAAGGTCAGTCCCGCTGCCTCCAGTTGATCGACGAGGCTGTCGCCTCCGACATGATGGCAAGACTGCATTGGCGAAAGGTCGGCGGCGAAACAACTGGGAGCGTCGTCCCTTACGCCGAACGCGTCGCCGCCGATCATCGCGAGATAGTTCGGCAGACTGGGATGCGTCACTCCGGAATAATGCGTCGCCAAGCCCTGATCGCGCGAGAGTTCGACCAGAAAAGGCGACAAGTCGCCATCGAGCGCGTCGTCGAAATCATGATTCTCGAGCACGATCAGGTAAACGTGATCGAAGACTTTCGCGCCGCCGGGTCCGGCCGCCGCGGCGCGCGTTTGAAGCGCGGCGGAGGCGAGGGAGAGAGCCAAACAAAAGAGAGCGTCGCGGAAGGAGAAATGGCGCATTTGCGAATCACCTCGAGTGGCGAAAAACGAGTGGAATCGCTTAGCCGAGATTTACGACGCCAGTCCATGTTCCCGTCGCGACCGCGGCGATGGTCGCGGAACAGCGCCGCTCCGAGAAGAATCTCGAATGTCAGGCCGCCCACGCTCGCCAAGCCTCGCTAATGCGCCGAATGCGTGAA
>PLZT01000591.1 GCA_003152255.1 Methylocystaceae bacterium
GTTCGCCAAAACCCCAGGCGCTGCCGGCCGCCGTCCTCCCGCTGCTCGCAAAGGCGTGAACGATGACCGAAACTCTCCCGAAGACCCCTGATAAACTGGTGGGTTTGCGCGCCGCGACGCCGGCGCGCATCTTTCTGCCACGCGCCGGCCTGGCGCTAACGACGCGTGCCAATCTGCAATTTCAACTCGATCACGCCGAAGCCCGCGATGCCGTTCATGAGCGCCTCGACGTCGACCCGCTTGTCGAGGCGCTGCGCTCGCGCGGTAGAGAGGCTGTTCGCCTCGCCAGCGCCGCGCCGGATCGCAAAACTTATCTGCTGCGCCCTGATCTTGGCCGCGAGCTCGATGAAGCGTCGCGCGCGCGCCTTGCGCGATCCGCTGGCGATTATGACATTGTCTTCGTTATCGCCGACGGTCTTTCGGCGCGCGCCATCTCCTCCCATGCGATCGCTTTGCTCGAGGAAGCGATTCCGGCGTTTCAACCGGCGTCATGGAAACTCGCGCCCGTCGTCGTTGTCGAACAGGGCCGCGTGGCGATCGGCGATGAAATCGGGGAAATTCTTGGCGCTGGACTCGTCGCCGTTTTGATCGGCGAACGCCCCGGTCTTTCCTCACCCGACAGTCTCGGCGTCTATCTCACCTTCGCGCCCCGCGTCGGCCGCAACGACGCCGAGCGCAATTGCCTGTCCAATATCCGCTTGCAGGGAATGTCCTATTCGGAAGCCGCGCAAAGATTATTCTATCTGTGCGGCGAGGCGCGTCGGCGGAAGCTGACAGGCGTCGAATTGAAGGACGAGACGCCTCTGGCTAGGTTCGATAAACAATCGGCGCGGCTGGGAGCCCCGGAACGATAAATTGATCGCGAAGTCGTCGCCACGCATGTGGTAAGGCCTCAACGTCCGAATGCTCGGCGCCACTCCTAGTCAACGTTGAAGAGATTGAGAAACGCATCCTTGTTTTCCCGTAAGCGCTCCAGATGCACCGCGGCGAGCTGCGCGAGGCGCCGATCGCCCGACGGCGTCATGATCACGAGCGATCGACGACGGTCGGATGGATCGGTCTTGCGCTTGACCAATTTGGCTTGAACGAGACGCGAGACCAGCTCCGCGGCGCTGTGATCGCGGATCATCAGTTGCTCGGCAAGTTCACCGACGCTGATGTGGTCGCCTGAGCGGAAGGTTTTGATGACGAGCAACGCCTGATACCATTGCATTGTCAAACCAAGGTCGGCCGCCGCCTGTTCGCTGAAGGCCAGGAAACGTCGCAACGCGAAGCGAAATCGAGCGAGAGCCGCCAGTTCCTCCTGCGTCGGCTCCTTACCGAGCGATTCGGCGCCTTCGTTGATCGCGCTCGTCGAAATCGTCACAACTCCCCCACGATGTCTTCCATGGCCACGTCGCGGCGCCGCGACCCGCCCGCGGCCAGGCCGTCTTCGAACAACGGCGGCGCTCATCTTTCCGCCCGAAGCGCCGCTCGGCGCCTGTTCCCAGCCCGTTGAAACGCGCGAAGCGACCTGCATGAGGCGTTGGCCACGATCATACCGCTAATCGACCGGCTTGCAACATATCGGCTGACGATCTATAAACACATCGCGTCACGATGGATATGCCGCTGTCGCGGCTGTTTCGTGAATGTGATGCTTGCTTGGGTTCGCGTTTCCGACCGAAACCAAAAAACCTCGAGGCTGCCCTGTTCCAGAGGCGAATTCGGCGCGGAAAGAGGAGGGCTCGAAGCGAGGCGATGGCGACGCCGGGCCGCGAAGAGCTCCGGCGTCGCCGTGAAGAACAAATGGTTCGCGCCTTTTCGGCGATCGAGCCATCGTCCAGCCGTCGCAAGTCGATTGGAGGATGCGGCTCGACCGTCGCGCGCGGCGCCAGACAAAAATAAGACAGTCCTTCGAGGCGAGGAGAGAAGCGATGAACGTAAGGTTCGTGGGCGCGCTGCTATTGGGGGTCGCCGGTTGCGCTGGGCAGGCGTGGGCGCATGGCGGCGTCAGCATCGATCAAGGCCAATGCGTCATGAAGATTGGCCCGGATACGATGACCTTCACCGGTTATCAACCGCAGAAGTCGCGCGAGCAGTTTTGCGACGACATTCCCGACGTAGGTTCCACCATCATCGTGCTCGACGCCCAACAGGACGAATTGCGCGACATGGCGTTGGAAATCCGCATCCTGCGCAATGTCGGCCAAAAGGACGATAGCGAGAATATGGATGCCAACACCGAAATTTACGTCGCTCCCAAGAAATACAAGACCGGCACTCTGAATTTCGACTATGACTTCAAGCACCAGGGCAACTTCATCGGTCTGGTGAAAGCCCGCAGCGACGACGGCGCGAAGGAATATGTCTCGCGCTTTCCTTTCGCGGTCGGGGAAACGGCGAACAAGAACTTTTATACCGCCGCCGTTCTTGGCGCCGCCGGTCTCGTCGGTTTCGGCCTGTATTACAAGCACGCCTTCATCGACAAGAAGAAGCCCTCGGCGTAACGCGCGCCAATCCACCGACGAGGCAATTTCGCCCGCAATGCCCGGGAAGCAATGGAATTGCTCTCCTCGCGCCGGACGGACCAAGGGTTTTGGCGCGAGGTAAGCCATTCTCAAGTGCTGGCGAGGGCGTGAATCAAACCCGCCGCGTTTATTCGCCACCACCAGAAACCGAAAGAGCGACATGGTTAAATTGAAACTCATCGCATTGGCGTTGTTCGCGACAATGCTCGCCGCGGCGCCCGCGAAGGCTTTTTGCTTATTTGCATGCGAGCCGACCGAGAAAGATACGCGCAAGGTGTTCGAGAATCTCGTCAGGAAGAAGTTCGATCTCGACGCGAAGATTCAAACATTCGACGTGACGCGCTTTTGGCGACTCGACGTCGAAGGCGCCGGTCACGCGGGCGTCGAATATTTCTTTACGGCGAAGGTGGAGTTCCCTAAGGGCGCGAATCTCGATTGCAAGCCCGAGGGCGCGGAAAACACGGCGAAGGCCGATTGCTCCGCGAGCAGTTACTATTCGGCCACCATTCAGAACAAAATGGTGAAGGAGCGCCAATATATCGAACCCGGCAAGGTGATCGAATTCAATGACGAAACGCGCTTCGACCAGTCCGACAAAGGCTGGAAGGGGCAGGACGGGAATATCTACTGAGCCGCGCCGACGGCGTCGGCCGGTGGAGAATAAGCGGGAAATGTTGGTGGGCGCGGCTTACGTGAGTTTTCAAAAGTCGGGGCGAGGCAGAAACGAGGTAGGAGCCAGGCCATGCACGTCAATGCGTCGGATCTCTACCGTCTCGTCGCGCTCGCCTGCGTCATAACGTTTTTGCGCGGCCCATTGTAGCGAGACACCAATTAGGCGAGGCGATCATCTGTCCCTGCGCTCCGCCTATGACAGCAATAACAGGGATGCGTTAGGAGAATAAAAGTGGCAGCTAAAAGAGATACGGGCGCTTTATTGAAGCAAGTCGCCTGGGCCGTCGGCGCAATCGCGCTAGTCTTTACGGCCATTCACTTCGCGCCGATCATTTCGCACGGCGGCTGAGTTGGCGCGCTTGGGACGCGAGATGACCTTCTCGCGTCCCGGCAACTAATCGCGCGCGCCCATCAAGCCTCCAGCGGCCGTTGCTTTTCGCCGCTCTTCTCGGCGACTAAGCATTTGATATTAATGTAATAGTTTTCACTCGATCACGGTTGGCCGAATCACAAGGAATCGGTTAGCGCCGCTCACGGTCGCGCGAGTGCCGCGCTACACATTCGCGACGCGCTGTTCTATAGGAGAGCAAACTCGCGAACCCCAAAGGCCGCGCCCATGTTCGACTCCCTCAAAACCTTTCTCGGCGACCTCTCGCGCGGCGCGCCGCGCGAGACGCATTTCGAGGCCGCGGACTATCAACTCGCCGCCGCCGCCCTGCTGGTTCATCTCGCCTCCGTCGACGGCGAGTTCGACGACAAGGAGCGCGCGCGCCTGCAAAGCATCGTCGAGACGCGCTTTGGCCTGGACAAGGCGCAGGCGCGCGAACTCATCGCCCATGCGGCGGAGAGCGAGCGCGACTCGGTGGACCTTTTCCGCTTCACCAGCGTGTTGAAGCGCATGCTGGACGAAGATGGCCGTCGCCAAGTTGTCGCAATGCTTTGGGACATGGCCTATGCCGACGGGACGATCCACGAGTTCGAGGAAAATGTCGTCTGGCGAGTCGCCGAACTGCTCGGCGTGCCGTCGCGAGAGCGCGTGAACCTGAAGCAGGACGCCCGCGCGGACGCCGAGGAACTGGCCAAGGAGGAGCCGTCGCCCGAGTCGCCGCCGCCGGGGCCTTGGTCGAAACCCTAAACCGAGGCGATTTACAGGAGCCGTTAATGAATTCATCCACCAACCCGCGCAAGGCGACGATCGTCACCGGCGCATCCGAGGGCATCGGCGCGGAACTTGCCCGCGTCTTCGCGGCCAAGGGGCATGAAGTCGTGCTGGTGGCGCGCCGGCGCGACCGGCTGGAAGCCTTAAGCGCGGAAATCGCCGCGAGTGGCGCGCGAAAGCCGCTCGTGGTCGCGCTGGACCTTTGCGACTCGGGCGCCGCCGACGCTTTGGAGCAGGCCTTGCGCGAGGCCGGGCTCACAGTGGAAATTCTGGTCAATAACGCGGGCTTCGGGCTCATCGGTCCCGCCATGGGGCTGGGCGCCGCCGAGCAACTGGCGATGGTCGATCTCAATGTGCGGGCGCTGACCGAGCTGACGCTGCGTTTTCAGAGAGATATCGCGGCGGCGCGGGGAGCTGTTCTCAACGTCGCATCGATCGCCGCCTTCATGCCGGGGCCGAATTTCGCGGTCTACTACGCCACCAAGGCCTATGTGCGCTCCTTCAGCGAGGCGCTGGCGCAGGAAATGGCGCCGCTGGGCGTGAAGGTCTCGTGCCTTTGTCCCGGACCGGTGGAGACGGGTTTCCAGGCGCGCGCGGGATTCGGATTTACGGGAGCGATGTCGTCGATGAAGCCGGCGCTTGTTCCGGCTTCCGAGGTCGCGCGGCAGGGCTACGAAGGGCTGATGGCCGGGCAGGGCGTCGTCGTGCCGGGAGTGATGAACAAGATCATGCTGATCTTCGTCCGCCTGACGCCGCGCGCGCTGCTGATGCCGATGCTCGCCTATGCGCAAGGGGGCCGCTGACGGGGGCACAAAAAAAGCGGCGCCTCTCGCGGGGCGCCACTTTTTCGGTTCGGGGCTTTAGCCGGATTTAAACTTCCGCCGACTTGACCTTAAGCACTTGGCGGCCGCGATACATGCCGGTCTTGAGGTCGATGTGATGCGGGCGGCGCAGCTCGCCGGAATCCTTGTCCTCGACATAGGTCGGCGCCTTGAGCGCGTCGGCGGAACGGCGGAACCCGCGCTTCATTGGCGAGGTTTTTCTTTTCGGAACGGCCATTTATCTCATTCTCCGGGAGGCGCTTCGCCCCCGAGGGCGGAAGCAACGAAAACTCATGCTGGGCGCATACAACATATTTGGCGGCGTGGCTAGCCTTGGCTATGCTCAGGGGAGGTGATTAGGATGTGCGAGCGGCGGCGCTTCCGGGAGTTGAGTCGGGTCATGGTTGCAAAGGTTCCCGGATTGCTGACTGTCGGAGTTGCGCTCCTGTCGAGCCTCGCGTTGGCTCAGGAGAAGCAAGCCGGCTCCGCCGTGGATTCGGAGCACATCTTCGGCTTCACGGAGGGGGCCGATATCGGCGACAAAGGCGAAAGCGAGCTGGAAAGCATCACCATCGGACGTTTGGGCAAGCAGGGCGATTTCGCGGTTCTAACTAACGAGACTTCGTACCGCTACGGTGTCGAGCAATCTTTCCGGGCGTCGGTGGGAATACTGACTGATTATTACAGTGTCCACGACGCGCCGGGGTATCTGGACCGGACGGGATTGCGACAGAGCGGATTGACCAGCGAATTCCGGTGGCAATTCTCCGAGCACGACAGCGCCCCTATTGGGCTAACCTTGTCGCTTGCCCCGACCTGGCGGCGCGTCAACGATCCGACGCCGGGACAGGGGCAGCCCTATACGCTGCCGGTTAGTTTGCTGGCCGATCATGTGTTTATCCGAAACCAGCTTTACGCCGCCGTCAATGTCACTGTCGCCCCAACGTTCAGCTCTGTCGCGGGACTGTGGCAAAGCACCCAGCCGTTCGAACTCTCGGCCGCGCTCGCCGGGGCGCTGGGCGATCGGATTTTTCTTGGCGGCGAAGTTCGTTGGGCCGCGCAAGACCTGACCGCGCCGTTCGGCGATCGCGCCTTCTATATCGGTCCAAGTCTCTACGTAAAGCTCCAGGAGAACCTGACCGTCAAGGCGGCGTGGTCCGCGCAAGTCCCCGAATTGTTCACCGGCCGCATGAATCTTGCGAGCTACGAGCGCCACCAACTCCTCTTGCAATTCGCTTACGGCTTTTGAGCGTTCCGCTCATCCCCGCGTCTGCTCCTTCAGCCAGGCTTGCCACTGCTCCTGCGTGCCGTGAAAGGTGTTCTGGTCGACGGAACCAGGGATGCCCGGCACGCTGCCGTCGGAGCGGTATTGCCAAAAAGTCCATTTGCGGTCGCCATAGCGCACGGTCGGGTGATATTTGGTCGAGCGCACCCAGATAGGATATTCCGCCAGCGCGTTCGAGTGCAGGATCGACTGATAGAAATCGACCGAGGAATAGATGATCGGCTTCTTGCCGTAATGACGCTCCATTTCCTCGAGCATCTTGCGCATGTCGGCAAGCACTTCCTCGCGGTATAGCGTGCGCTTGCAGGTTCTGGAAGTTGGCGTCGCCTCGACGTCCAGAACGGGCGGCAGCGCGTCCGCCTCAACTGGCACGATGCTCTCGAAATTGCCGATTTCCTCATGTGGCTGGCGGCACCAATAGACGAAATGATAGGCGCCGCGCGGAATCCCGGCGGCCTTGGCGGCGGTCCAATTGCGCAGGAACTTCGAGTCCGCGGCGTCGCCGCCCTCGGTCGCCTTGATAAAGGCGAAGGCGACGCCCGCGTCCTTGGCCGCCTCCCAATCGATATTGCCCTGATATTTGGAAACGTCGACGCCATGAACGTCATATTCGGCGCTGCGGGTCGCGGGATAATGGCGCAGATCGGACTCCGGCACCGCATAGGCCAGGAAATCCGGGTCTTTTTTCGCGTGCGTCAGCGGCGCGCTGGTCGAAAATCTCGCCGCGCGCGGGCCATAGGAGGGGTCGAGCCCCCCGCCGCAACCGGCCAGGAAGGAGAAGAGGAGAAGCAACGCGGCCGTCACGGCGCGAATGCGTGCGGGGAAAGCTAAAGCGTACATTGCATCAAATTACCCCGTAAGCGGTAACGGAACGTTAATGCGCGGGCGACGGCCACTTCGACTCAAAAGAGATGGAACCAAAAAGTGGCGATAGAAAGAAACGCGCCATAGCCTACAACATCCGTCACGGTCGTGACAAAGGCCGAGGAGGAGACCGCCGGATCGATCTTCCAGCGGTCGAGCGTAAGCGGCACGAGAATGCCGCCGAGCGCCCCAGCAATAAGATTGGTGAACATGGCGAGCGCCATCACCGGCGCTATGCCGATGTTTTGAAACCAGTTCGCGGCCACGACGCCGGTGATGAGGCCAAACCCCAAGCCGTTCACCGCTCCCGCCGCCAGTTCGCGCAGGACCACGCGCGTCGCGTTGGAGCGCGACAATTCGCGGGTCGCCAGCGCGCGGACCGCCACGGTCATGGTTTGCGTCGCCGAATTGCCGCCTTGGCTGGCGACGATGGGCGCCAGCACGGCGAGCGCCACCATCTGCTGCAATTGGCTTTCGAACGCCCACAAAACCGAGGAAGCGACGATCGCGGTTCCCAGATTGACCAAAAGCCACAGAAAGCGGCTTTTGGCGGTCTGCCAGAAGTCGTCGGAAAGCTCTTCCTCGGGATTGACGCCGCCGAGCGCCTTGATCTCCTCGGAGGCCGCTTCCTGCAACACATCGACGATATCGTCGATGGTGATGACGCCGACAAGCCTTTCCGCCTCGTCGACGACCGGAACCGAGACGAGATTGTAACGCTCGAACATCCGCGCGACTTCGGCGCTTTCCTCTGTCGCGGTCACGCGGCGGCGATCCGCCTGCATGATTTCGTCGACGCGTCGGTTTGGCCGGGCGCGCACCAGCGCGTCGAGAAACACCGTGCCGAGCAGGCGATAGCCGGGATCGACGACAAAGACCTCGAAAAAACTGTCGGGCAGAATATCGGGATCGGTTTCCCGGAAGAAATCGAGCACTTGACCCGTCGTCCAGAAGGTCGGGATGGCGATCAGCGTCGTCTGCATCAGCCGGCCGGCGCTGTCCTCGGGGTAGTTCAGCGAGCGCCGCAGCACCACGCGCTCGTGCGCCGGCAGCGCCTCCAAAACCTCGGCCTGCTCGTCGGGCTCGAGCGTCTCCAGAATGGCTACGGCGTCGTCGCTCTCCAGATCGCGCACGCCCTCGACGAGCGTCTCGACCGGAAGTTCCTCCAGAATATCCTCGCGGGTCGTTTCGCCGACCTCGGTGAGCGCGGCGAAATCGAAGTTCGCACCCATCAGCTCGATCAGCTTGGGCCGCGTTTCGTGATCGAGCAGCTCCAGCAGCGCGCCGACATCGGCTTCGTGCAGCGCGCCTACGAGGTCGTGCGCGCGCGCGGCGTCGCCGCTGGCGACGGCCTTTTCGACGCTCGCCACGAAATCCGTGCGAGGCTCGCCGGCCTCGTCGCGAAAAATCTCGGGGCTGGTCTCCAATTCTTCACGATCGAGGGCCATATCGGAATCCGTCTGCCGTCCGCACGGGTGCATAACCCGCTCCAGCCCGAACTCAAAACGTAAAGCGCCCTGATGTCGTCCAATCGGATTTGTTTTCTCTCGATCCTCGCCGCTCTCGTCGCCACGCCGGGCGCCGCCGCGCCGTTTGCCTCGTGCGGACCCGAGAAACTGGGCACGTCGCGGGAAATCGCCGTTGATGGCGGCGAGGGCTTGGCGCTTGGGCTGCAAAGCTATCCGCGCACGCTGGCGCTTGCCGATCACGAGGTGGTGCTGACCTTCGACGATGGCCCGGCGCCGCCGACGACGCCGCTCGTGTTGAGCGCGCTCAAGGAGCAATGCGTCCGAGCCACCTTTTTCATCATCGGCAATAACGCGAGCGCCGATCCGGCCTTGGTGAAACGCGAGGTGGAGGAGGGGCACAGCGTCGGCTATCACTCCAACAGCCACCCGGCGCGCACGCTGCGCCTTATGTCGCTGGACGCGGCCAAGGCCGACATAGAGGCGGGGATCGCCGCCGTCGACAAAGCTGCCTATGGCGACGCTTCGGGAAAGCCGCGCACGCCGTTTTTCCGCTTTCCCGGCTTCGCCGATTCGCCCGCGCTGCTCGACTATCTGCGCGGGCGCGGCATGACGGTGTTCGGCTCGGATCTCTGGGCGTCGGACTGGCGGACGATGACGCCGCAAGCCGAACTCGATTTAGTGATGGGCCGGCTGGAACAGGCCGGCAAGGGAATCATCCTCTTCCATGACTCCAAGGCCAGCACCGCTAAAATGCTCCCCGATTTCCTGCGCGCGCTGAAAGCCAAGGGATTTAAGGTCGTGTACATGGTCGCCGGCGCCGGCCCGACGCCGGTGGAGAAGGCGGGGCCGGATTGGAAATCCACCACCGAGCCGATCATCGCCAAAACGCTGGGCGGGAAGGGGCCGGCGAGCGAGCATGGAGACGGCGGGCCGGAGGCGCGGTGAAGGGCGAGATTCGATTTGCGGGCGGATCAACACAAGGTGGCGCTT
>PLZT01000549.1 GCA_003152255.1 Methylocystaceae bacterium
CGAAAGCCCTATTGGGCGAACCGGCGACCGTTCGAAAACGCGCGGCGCGCGCGTTTGAGCTTGAAACCGCCGAGCGCATCATGCTTGTCGCGACGCTCCCTTGGCGCCAGTCGTCGAACAACCCAAGAAACACCACGCGAATCGACGACAAAGGCATTCCGCGAAATTGAAACAAACCGGCGTAAGACATTTTGGCGACGGCGGCGGCGACAAACCTCTTCATAAACGTCCTCCGCGGCGCATGCCTGCCGCCACACTTAGCCAATTGCCTAGAATCTCGCTAGACCGGCCGGGACGGAACGGACTTGCCGCTCGCGCCGCCCCTCGATCTTTTCGCGAATCGCCGCCCCGCGCGCGGAGCGACCCTTATTCCTAGTCGAAAGGACCGTGGCCGCTTCCTAGTCGAAAGGACCGTGGCCGCGATCGGACGACGCTTTCTCATCGCGCTTATTCCCATTTATCCAGAAGCGGCCGCACCCTCGCAGGCGCGTGTGTCCGAGGTATATCCTTTTGGGCGAGAGTGTTGCCCGAGTGCGTCTTGGGGACACATTGGACACAATGGGGAAATATTGGCCGCGAAATTGACGTTTCGGGAAGTGTCGCAACTGAAGAAGGCGGGGCTGTCGAGCGAAAAGGCGTGGGAGCGGACAAGGGGCGAGCTCTGCTCCCGCCACCTCGGCCCCTCGCAGTCGCTATATTCGTGAAGGCATGCGTCTAAATTCTAATTGCAGAGCGTGGCATGCCGCTTGTCGCCTTCCTCGTGCAAGCGAAACCATAGCCGCTGGTTCCGCGAATGCGCATTAAGTAGAATTACTCAATTGACTATTTCGCATTTAACCATAGCTTAGACGGGTGCGATAAAGGCTCTCAGTTCCTGATTGTTGGTATTTGTTCGAGAAAAGCATTGGAAAGCTGTGTCGGTATGCGGCAGAGTTAGGATGAATATTGGAGTGTCGGCGATATGGCGCATCATCCGGATGGCAAATACATAATCGATCGTGATGGACTTCGTTCGAAGGCGGCGAATCTGCCGCCTGTCACGACGAAGAGATGGGTGATCCGTCGCAAGGCCCAAGTCGTCAACGCCGTTCGCAAGGGCGCGCTTTCGCTTGAAGAGGCCTGCCACCGCTATATGCTCACGGCCGAAGAATTCGCCGCCTGGGAGAGGGCGATCGATGAGCATGGCCTCGCCGGCCTGCGAACGACGCGTCTTCAGCATTATCGAGCGCGTCGCGAAGGATTGCGCCCGTTCGATCAGCGTCGCTCGTAGATAGCGGGCTTCTCGCGTGGCCTTTCCGATGTGATCGGAGGTTGGGCGCGTACCAAATAGCGGTCGGCCCAAGCGCCCCAAATTGCCAATTTCCGCTCGCCGTTCACGCCCCTCGAGAGCCCGCGCCCCCGAACGGCGCGCGGCGGATAACCATTTTAATTTCAGTGGCTTACGAACGTTTGCGAACGACGAACGTCGATTTGGTAGGCCGGGAGGGACTCGAACCCCCAACCAGACCGTTATGAGCGGTCGGCTCTAACCATTGAGCTACCGGCCCAGCCGCCGCGATCGCGGACAGGGAAGGTGTTTTCCTACACCGCAAAGGCCGCGCGCCGCAACAGCCGCGGCGGCAAAGACGCGTTCGCGTCTTGTGGGAACCGGCCCAACCCCTGTAAACGATCCGCCAGCGCGGGCCGACGACGACCGCGCGAAATGGGGGTGTCGATGACTTATTGTTGCGGCATTCTGGTGCGGGAAGGGCTCGTCATGATCGCCGACACCCGCACCAACGCGGGGCTCGACAATATTTCGACCTTCCGCAAACTGCAATTGTTCGAAGACCCCGGCCGGCATGTCATGATGCTGGCGTCCTCGGGCAATCTCTCGGTCTCGCAGGGGGCGGTCAACCTTTTGGTCGAGGGGCTCGAAGACCCCGCCTCGGGCCGTATCGAGCGGCTCGAGGACGCGCAAACGATGTTGCAGGCCGCGCATCTCGTCGGGCGCGCGGTGCGGCGCTCGCTCGCCCTGGTGGGCGACGTCGCGGAGACCGGCGTCAGCTTCGACGTGGCGCTGCTGTTCGGCGGCCAGATCGGCGCCGCCCCGCCGCGCCTGTTCATGATCTACACCGCCGGCAACGCCATAGAGTGCACGCCCGACACGCCCTATCTGCAAATCGGCGAGCATAAATACGGCAAGCCGATCCTCGACCGCGCCATCACCTATGAGACCGACATATACGACGCGCTGAAAATCGGCCTCATCTCGATGGATTCGACGATCCGCTCCAACCTTTCGGTCGGCCTGCCGATAGACATCGCGCTGTTGCGGCGGGACGCGCTGAAAACCGAGGTGGCGACGCGAATCGACGCCAGCGACGACTATTTCCGCGATCTGCGCGAACGCTGGTCCAAGGCTTTGCGCGAGGCGCATATCGCAATTCCGCCGCCGCCCTACGGCCGCGAGTCCAAATGAGCGAATCGCGAGCGACCCCGCTGCTTGGCGTCGACGACGCTTCACTGGGGCGGGCCGTCGAAATCTTGCGGGCCGGGGGACTTGTCGCCTTTCCGACCGAAACCGTCTACGGCCTTGGCGCCGACGCCGCCTCGCCGCGCGCGGTCGCTAAAATTTACGCCGCCAAGGGTCGCCCAAGCTTCAATCCGCTTATCGCCCATGTCGCCGATCTTTCGGCGGCGCGGCGCGAGGCGCGGCTCGACGCGCCGGCGCTTCGGCTCGCGGAGGCCTTTTGGCCGGGGCCGCTGACGCTCGTCGCGCCCGCGGCGCTTGAGGGCTCCGTCTGCGAACTGGCGCGCGCCGGTCTCGCCAGCGTCGCGCTGCGCATCCCCGCGCATCCAGCGGCGTTGGCGCTGCTGCGCGCGTTCGGCGGCCCGCTGGCGGCGCCCTCGGCCAATGTTTCCGGCCATGTCAGCCCGGTCACGGCGGCGCATGTGGCGGAAGATCTCGCCGGTCGCGTCGACCTCATTCTCGACGGCGGACGCGCGCGAGCCGGACTCGAGTCCACGATCGTGTCGTTCCTCGGTGAGACGCCCGCGCTGCTGCGCCCCGGCGCCATAGCGCGTGAGGAAATCGAGGCGGTTTTGGGGACAAGGCTTGGCGAGGCGCGAGGGGATGTCGTCGCGCCCGGCATGACCTCAGCGCATTACGCGCCGCGCGCCCGTCTGCGGCTCGACGCGCAAAGGCTGGAGCCGGGCGAGGCGGGGCTGGACTTTGGCGGGGCGCTGGGCGGCGACGGGCTGGTGCTCGATCTGTCACCGGGCGGCGATCTCATCGAGGCCGCGGCTAATCTTTTCGCTTATCTCCGCGAACTTGACGCGCGAGGCGCGGCCCGCGTCGCTGTCGCGCCAATTCCGGCGCACGGCCTCGGCGAGGCGATCCGCGACCGCCTGCGCCGCGCCGCGAGCTGAGAGGCGCCGGGGCCTAAAATGCTCGCCTAAAGGCTCGCGGTCCTCAAAGCCGCGCCTTGGACCGCGAGCCTTCAGGCTCGCTTTTGAAAGCTTTCAATTTGAGCAACGCAAACCATTACGCCTCCGCTTCCACCCGGAACGCCGCCGCGAACAGCGCCTTGGTGTAATCGTCGGTTGGCGCGTCGAAAATTCGCGCCGCTGGCCCCGCTTCGACGACCTTGCCGTTGCGCATGACGATCACATGCGCCGCCAGCGCCTTCACGACCTTCAGATCATGGCTGATGAACACATAGGCGAGCTGGCGCCGCGCCTGCAAATCGCGCAGCAGATCGACAATCTGCGCCTGCACGGACATATCGAGCGCCGAGGTCGGCTCGTCCAGCACGATGAGCCTCGGCGCCAGCACGATGGCGCGGGCGATGGAGATGCGCTGGCGCTGGCCGCCGGAAAATTCATGCGGATAACGATCCATCGTCGTCGGATCGAGGCCGGTCTCCATCAACGCGCCCGCGACGATTTCACGTCGCTCGCCGAGCGAGAGTCCGGGCCGATGGATGGACAACCCTTCCGCGACGATCTCGGCCACCGACATGCGCGGCGACAGCGAGCCAAACGGGTCTTGAAACACCACCTGCATATCGCGCCGTAGCGGCCGCATCTCCTTCGCGGTCTTATCGTCGATGCGCTGGCCCATATAGACAATCGGTCCCTCGGAGCGAATCAACCGCAACAGCGCGAGACCCAGCGTCGTCTTGCCGGAACCCGA
>PLZT01000338.1 GCA_003152255.1 Methylocystaceae bacterium
CGTCGCGCCCTTCTTGAGGCGACGCTTCACGCTGGCCCACAATTCGCGCATTTCTTGCGCGGCGACGCTGCTCGGATGCAGTTCCGCGACGCCAAGCCCGTGCCGGGCGGCTTCCTGATAATCGACTCGCGCGGAAACCATGGGGGCGAGCAATCCGCCCATCGCCTGCAACGCCTTGGCGCCCTGTTCGACGCGGGCATTCTGCTGGGCCGGCGGAATTTGATTGAGCAAGAAAATATATTCCTTGCCGGCTTCCTTGACTTTCGCGCGGGTGACTTCGCTCGCCCATAGATCGAAGACATTCGGCCGCGCCGGAATGACGCATAGATCCGCGGCGCGGATGGCCGCCGCGAGATTTTCGCTATCCTCGCCCGGGGCGTCGATCACCACCAGCGTGACGCCCTTCTTTTCCAGGGCTTCGAGCGCCTTCACGAGCTTCGACGCGGGAATATGTTCAACCGCGATCTCGCTCTGGCCCCGCAACTTCGACCATTTGACGAGAGATTGCAGCGGATCGAGATCGATGACGAATACCCGTTCGCCGGCGTGTTTCGCGGCGACGGAAATGTTGCTTGCGAGTGTGCTTTTGCCGGCTCCGCCCTTTTGCGTGACGAATGCGATTGTGCGCATGTTCGTAGATCCGTGTTGGAGGTTTGGTGTTGACGCCGCGCCGAACTCCACGCTGAACGCACTTTGAAGAGCCGACAAAATTCCATCAGACTGAAAATTCCGCATCGGCGTTCACAGTATCGTAATAGTTGTAAGGGAGTTAATTTTTGGTTAATAACAGCCCTCGAATGGTAAACGCGCGCCTAACTTTTTTGCTTCCGCTCGGCGCGGAATTGGCGCGCGCCGCGGAGGCGCGCAAGCGCATGCGATTATTTTCCCAGAGAAAATCGTCGCGAGGGCGAAAGTGAGCGATCTGTTTCGCGCCGCCGGCTTGGAGAAAGACGCGCCTCGCCCACTCGCGGACAGGTTGCGTCCGCGGCGCCTGAGCGAAGTCGCTGGTCAGGACCATTTGCTTGGACCAGACGGCGCGCTGACCCGAATGCTGCGCGCGAAGGCGATCGGATCGCTGATTTTCTGGGGGCCGCCCGGCTCGGGCAAGACCACGGTGGCGCGTCTTTTGGCGCAAGAGACCACATTCGCCTTCGTCCAGATTTCAGCGATCTTCACCGGCGTCGCGGAGCTGAAAAAGGTTTTCGAGGCGGCGCGGGGCCGCCGCGCGGCGGGCCAGGGCACATTGCTGTTCGTCGACGAGATCCACCGCTTTAACCGCGCGCAGCAGGACAGTTTCCTGCCCGTGGTCGAAGACGGATCGGTGACGCTGATCGGCGCCACCACCGAAAACCCCTCGTTCGAACTGAACGCGGCGCTGCTGTCGCGCGCGCGGGTGATGGTCTTCCGCGCGCTCGACGAACAGGCGATAGAAAAGCTGCTCGCGCGCGCCGAGGAGGTGGANNGAAATCTTCGACCGCCACAAGCTCGTCGAAGTGGTTCAGCGGCGCGCGCCGATCTACGACAAGGCGCAGGAAGGTCACTACAACCTTATCAGCGCGCTCCACAAATGCGTGCGCGGCTCCGACCCCGACGCGGCGCTTTATTATTTGGCGCGGATGCTGGACGCTGGCGAAGACCCGCTGTTTCTAGCGCGGCGAATCGTGCGGATGGCCGTCGAGGACGTGGGGCTCGCCGATCCGCAGGCGCTCGTCGTCGCCAATGCCGCCAAGGACGCCTACGACTTTCTCGGCAGCCCGGAAGGCGAGCTGGCGCTCGCGCAGGCCGTGATTTATGTGGCGAGCGCGCCAAAATCCAACGCCGCCTATGTCGCGTATAAAGCGGCCCGGCGGCTGGCGCGAGAGCATGGCTCGCTGACGCCGCCGAAAATCATTCTCAACGCGCCGACCAAGCTGATGCAAAGCGAGGGCTACGGCGAGGGCTACGAATATGACCACGACTCGCCCGACGGCTTTTCCGGCCAGAACTACTGGCCCGAATCGCTCGGGCGTCAAAAACTCTATGCGCCGGTCGAACGGGGCTTCGAACGCGAGCTCGGCAAGCGTCTCGATTATTGGCGCAAGTTGCGCGACGATCGCGGCAAATCGTGAGAAGCGCCTGTAATTTCAACGAATTGATATAGGTCAATAATCGCGCGGCTGTGACCTATTTGTCACGCCTCCCAACAATCGAACCCGCGACGACGCAAATCGCTTGGTTTGAATTGACCGTCCTGAAGGCGCCAGCGTAAATTTAAATCATCGGCGCGGTCATTTCGACTTGCCGCCAGGCAATGTGGTTTCGGCCCGCGAAAACTCTTCGCCTTCCGAATCCACCAATCGCAAATTTATATGGGGCGAAATAAAATGAACAAGTTCACCGCCGCCGCCAGCGTCGCTCTGGCGCTTGTCGCCGGATCGGCCTTCGCCGCCGATCTCCCCTCGCGCAAGGAAGCCCCGGTTTACATCCCGCCGCCGCCGTCCTTCAGCTGGGCCGGCCTCTATGGCGGCGTGAACATCGGCTACGGCTTTGGTGATGGCGGCCAAGAATACGGCGGCCTCGCTTACATTTCTCCAGCCCTCGTGGTGCGTAGATCGACTTACCCGGGCGGATCCGCGTTGGGCGGCACGTCCAATCTGAACGGCGTCCTGGGCGGCGGCCAGGTTGGCTACAACTGGCAGTTTTCGCCTTGGCTGGTTTTCGGCATCGAGACCGACATTCAGGCCTCGGACGTGCATGACACCGTGAACTCCGCCGCTGGCGTGACGGACGCCTTCGGCACGCACCTCCAGACCGCGACCTCGACCAAGAGCGTTGACTGGTATGGCACGGTTCGCGGCCGCGTCGGCGTCGCGCCGTTCATCCCCAATCTCCTGATCTACGGCACCGGCGGCTTCGCCTATGGCGGCGTGAACCACGGCGTCGGCTTCGCGGACAATGGCGCCGGTCTTCCCTACGGCGGCTCCGTCGCGACCGCCCAATACGACAGCACCTCGACTGGCTGGACCGCCGGCGGCGGCATCGAGTGGAGCCCCTTGGCTTTCCCGGCCTGGTCGGTCAAGGTCGAATATCTCTATGTCGATCTCGGCAATACAACGGTCTCGGGCGTGAGCGTTGGCGGAAATCCGGTGTTCGGCGGGACCTACAGCTCACCGACCCGCTTCCATACGGTCCGCGCTGGCCTGAACTGGCACTTCAACCCCTTCGCGCCGGCTCCGATCGTCGCCAAATACTGATCGCGAAACGCGCGGCTTAATATGAAACCCGGCCCTCGCGGCCGGGTTTCTTATTTGATGAGCGCGGCGTTCAACCTTCGCCATTGGATTTTGCGGCGGATCAACGTATATCCGCTCGGATGACGCGACGCCGGCGAGAAGCCGCGCCGGGCGGGGACATGAATAACCGAGGACGGACTATGAGCACCTTCGACAAACGCGAGGAATCGTTTGAAAAAAGTTTCGTCCACGAGGAGGAGTTGCATTTCCGCGCCGTGGCGCGCCGCAACAAATTGCTCGGCCTTTGGGCGGCCAAGAAGCTCGGCAAGACCGACGCGGAGGCGCAAGCCTACGCCGACGAACTCGTNNCGCCGCCGGCGTCGACCAGTCCGAGCACCAGATTCGCCGCACCATGGACGAATTGCTGATCACCGCCAACGCCGAGATCAAGTCGGGCGCGTAATTCCGTCGGCCTGCCCGCGCGAGCGCGAGCCTTTGTTTACGCTATGGCGTAATCATGGGGCTCATGAGCGAATCGAAAGCCGCCAAACCCCCCGCCGCCTCCGCCTTTCTCGCCAGCGCGGAAGTCGGCGAGGAGGCGGCGCGCTGGCTTGGCTTCCTTGCCGGGGAACGGCGCTCGTCGCGCCACACCATTGACGCCTATGGCCGCGATCTGCGGTTTTTCCTGGGCTTCCTCGCCGAACACCAAGGCGCCCTGGCGGACTTCGCCGCGCTGAAGGCGCTTGAGCCGGTGGATCTGCGCGCCTTCCTGGCCAGGCGGCGCAATGAAGGATTGGAGAGCCGCTCGCTGCTGCGCGCGCTCGCCGCCGTGCGCTCCTTCTTCCGCTTTCTCGAAAAAAAGGGTCTCGCCAAGACCGATCTGTTCGGCGCCGTGCGCGCGCCCAAGCGTCCGCGAAGCCTGCCCAAGGCGCTAGCGATCGCCGACGCCCGCGATCTGATCGATCAGCAGTCGCGCGCCGGCGAGGCTCGCGAGCCCTGGGTCTTGGCGCGCGACGCCGCCGTGCTTGCGCTGCTTTATGGCGTTGGATTGCGCATCTCGGAGGCGCTGTCGATCGAGCGCGCGCGCGCGCCCATCGGCGCGATCGACCGCGTGACGATTCTGGGCAAGGGTGGCAAGACGCGCACCGTGCCGGTCATCGAGCCGGTGCGCAGGCTCATCGAAAGCTATCTTGATCTTTGCCCATTTGAGCTTTCCGGCGGACCTTTGTTCGTCGGAACGCGCGGCGGACCGCTGTCGCCACGCATCGTGCAACTCGCCGTGCAGCGCATGCGCGGCGCGCTCGGCCTGCCCGACAGCGCGACGCCGCACGCGTTGCGCCACTCCTTCGCGACGCATCTTTTAGGGCGGGGCGGCGATCTGCGCACGATTCAGGAATTGCTCGGCCACGCCTCGCTCTCGACGACGCAGATTTACACCGCCGTGGACAAGACCCGCCTGTTCGAAGCCTATCGTCTGGCGCATCCGCGCGCGGATTAGAAGGCGGTCGTCACGCCATCATCCGCCTTATGGCCGCGATCCACGCATCATTGGCGCGGGCTGAGAAATGCAGTCCATCGTCGGTCATCTCCGGTCTGCGGACGCCGCCCGTCGAGACCTCCGGGTTGAGATCGAGCACGGCGACGCCATGCTCCGCGCAGAGCGCCGCCATCCGGCGATTGGCCGCCTCGATTCGCTCGCTGTAAGCGGGGTCGGCCACATGGGGCATGAGGGTGAATATCGCCCTCGCGCCATCGTCCAGACGACGCAGCAAGGCGCGAAAATCATGCTCGATTTGCTCCGGCGGCGCATCGTGAAAGAGAATATCGTTGAGGCCGCCGTCGATGACCACATATCGCGCCGCGATCCCCCGCGCCCGCAAGATCTGCCCGCCGATCTCCTTGAGCGTCGCGCCGCCCTTCGCCAAGGTCAGCACGCCCAAGGGACGCCGCGACAACTTTTCGAAAGGGCAGCAGGCCGCCAGGCTGTCGCCGACGACGATGATTCGCGGCGCGGTCCAACGCTGGTTTCGCGCCAGGGAAAGCAACATGGCGTCTCGCGCCCCGCGATCGAGGGTCGCGAAAACCGCCACCTTCGCCGCGAGCAAGAACGCGGCGACGAGCAAAATGCCAACCAAGGTCACGCTCGATCTTCCGCGTCCATGGGGTCGCTCCAGCGTCTCGTTTGCAACCTGGCGCCAAACGACACATACTCTAACTATAAATTTAACCGCCCAATTTTCGAGGCGCCGCGCGGTTCGTTTGCGCGCCGAAGCGGCGATTTGAATAATTTTTGGCGGCCGCGACTTTGTGGCGGGCGCACGCTTGCATAGTCGAAAATCTAAGTTAAATACACGGGTTGTAACAAGGAATCGCAATGGAAGATTTTCTCTCGGATGGCGTCGGAATATCGTATCTGGATTTCGAGCCACTGGCCGCGGATCGGCATGAGCCGATCGTGCTCATACACGGATTCGCTTCCACCCATGCGGTGAACTGGCTCTTCACGCAATGGGTCAAGACGCTGACGGAAGACGGACGGCGCGTCGTCCTGTTCGACAACCGCGGGCACGGCCGTTCGGAAAAGCTTTACGATCCCGCCGCCTACAGCTATGACGCGATGGCGGGCGACGTGGCGCGCCTCATGGACCATCTGTCGATCGAGCGGGCGGACATCATGGGCTATTCGATGGGCGCCCGCATCGCGACTTACTTCGCCCTGGCCAATCCCCAGCGCACGCGATCCTTGCTGCTGGGAGGGGTCGGCGTGAGCCTGATCGAACGGGACGCGATGGCGCCCGGGATGGCGGAGGCGATGGAGATCGAACGGATCGAAGATATCGACGACCCCGGCCTCAAGATATTTCGGGGCTTCGCCGAATCGACCCGCAGCGATCTTCGGGCGCTCGCGGCCTGCGCGCGCGGCTGCGGCAGAGGCCTTGACCCCGCCGCCCTTTCAAAAATCACGGCTCCGACGCTGGTTTGCGTCGGCACGCGCGACGACGTGGCGGGCGACCCGCATCCGCTCGCGCCGCTCATCCCGAATGTGCGGATTGTCGACATTCCCGGGCGCGACCACAACCGCGCCGTCGGGGATCGGATTTACAAACAGGCCGTGCTGGAATTTCTGGCGGCGCGCCCCTAATTGAGAAGGCCGCCGCCGTGGAGGCCCACGCGCCTTCCGGGCGCAAGATAACGGCGAGACGAGGGACCGAATGGCCCGCGCGAAACCAGCCGCGAGTTCCGCAATGGATCCGATGTTCCTCCGCTTGCGCGGCGAGGCCGAGGAGGCGCTGCGGCGCGAGCCCGATCTTGGCGGCCTGATCTATGGCGCGGTGCTGGCCCAGGACAGCTTGGAGAGCGTCATCGGCCACCGTCTCGCACAAAGGCTCGATCGGCCGGAAGCGCCTTATCCGGTCATCCGTCAGGCCTTCGCCGAACATGTGGCTCGCGCCCCGGAGATAGGCGCGGCGATTCGCGCCGATCTGCTCGCCGTGCTCGACCGCGACCCCGCCTGCAATCGGCTGCTGGAGCCCGTCCTCTACTTCAAGGGCTTTCACGCGATCCAAACCCATCGTTTGGCGCACGCGCTGTGGAGCAGCGGGCGCAGCGACTTCGCGCTGTGCCTGCAATCGCTGTCCGCGCAGATTTTTCAAACGGACATTCACCCCGCCGCGAGAATCGGTCGCGGCTTCTTTCTCGATCACGCGACCGGCGTGGTGATCGGCGCGACCGCCGTGGTCGGGGACGACGTCTCCATGTTGCATGGCGTGACGCTCGGCGGCAGCGGCACGGCCGCCGGCGAACGCCACCCCAAGGTGCGGCATGGCGTGCTGATCGGCGCGGGCGCGCAGATTCTCGGCAATATCGAGATCGGCGCCCGCGCGCTGATCGCGGCCGGATCGGTCGTGCTCGACAATGTGCCCCCGCATAAAATCGTCGCCGGCGTGCCGGCGCGCATCGTCGGCGAGGCGGGCGCCGCGGAGCCGGCCAGCGCCATGGATCAGGTGCATGACGTGATCGACGCGGGAATTTGAGTCGGACCCGCGAAAAACGCTCGTTTCTTTAATATTAACAAAAATGGACCGTGATTTGTGAGGCGCGCATTAATGTTTCCACGGCAATGTGGGCGCGTTCGATCCCCTGTCGCCCCGAGCATCAAGCCGCCAGGCTCCCCCGCCTTTGTCAGGCTCGAAACTCCGGCTTCGGTCGAGTAGTTCTCTATTTGTAAGCGTATCCGACATGAGTGAAGTCACAGCCGAGATGATCGAGCGCGGCCGTGGGATCGATCCCAGGGTCGCCACCGCGCGCCGCAAGCGCGGCGCCAAGGTTCAGCGCGCGAGAGAGCGCCTCACCACTTCGGACACGGGGCATCGCGGCAGCGATCTCGCTTTGCTGCGCGCCTATGCGGGGACGCGCGAAAGTTCGGCGATTTCCGGCTTCTCTCTGATCGCGATGGTGTCTCTCCTCGCCTTCTACTGGATCAAGTCCAATGTCGTCCTGATCTGGGCGGTGATGGCCTGCTCCAGTCTGATTCTATGTTATGGCGTCGCGAAAAACCTCGGCGATCTCGAAGACGAGCGCATCACCGTCAAATTGTGGAGCACGCGGTTCATAGCGGCGGAATTTGTTCACGGACTCGCCTGGGCGAGCCTCGTGACCTTGCTTGGCCCGGTCGCCGACGCGAACGCCAAGATCTTCATGATTGTCATACTTTTGCTGGCCGCCGCCTTCAACTGCATGATCACCGCGACGATACCGTTGGCGGTCTACGCGACGATCTTGCCGATCTCACTGGCGACGTTGCTGGCGATCGGATTTCGCGATTTTTCGGACACATCGACGGCCCTGCTGGCGGTCGTCGGCTCCGCGCAGCTGTTCTTTTTCGTTCTAGCCAAGCGCTTTCATCAGCTTTCCTGCGAGAGCGTGTTTTATCGCGCGGAGAAAGGCGAACTGATCACCGAACTGGAGCAGGCCAAGGCCAACTCCGACGAAGCGCGCCGGCGCTCGGAGGAAGCCAATCTCGCCAAATCGCGCTTTCTGGCCACGATGAGTCATGAATTGCGCACGCCGCTCAACGCCATTCTGGGCTTTTCGGAGGTGCTGAAGGGCGAGTTGTTCGGCCCGCATGTCAATCCGACCTACAAGGATTACGCGAACGATATTCACGCCAGCGGGCAGCATCTCCTGATGTTGATCAACGAGATTCTCGATTTGTCGCGCGTGGAGGCCGGGCGCTACGAGTTGAAGGAAGAAAGCGTTTCGCTGACGGGAATCGCGCAGGAATGTCGCCATCTGCTCGCCATTCGCGCGCAGAAGCGCGACGTCAAGGTGGTGGAGTTGATGGAGCCCGACTTGCCGCGCATCTGGGCGGACGAGCGCGCCATGCGCCAGATCGTGCTCAACCTGCTCACCAATGCGATCAAATTCACGCCCCAGGGCGGTCAGGTCACGATCAGGGTCGGTTGGACCAGCGCCGGCGGCCAGTATCTCGCGATCAAGGACACCGGCCCCGGCATTCCCGAAGGCGAGATAGAAGTCGTGATGTCGGCCTTCGGGCGCGGCGCGCTGGCGCAAAAAAACGCCGACGAAGGCTCGGGCCTGGGGCTGCCGATCGTCAAGGGCCTGATCGAGCTGC
Source organism: Methylocystaceae bacterium (assembly GCA_003152255.1). Next base: position 8,848 of record PLZT01000338.1, read on the forward strand.
ATGGCGGGCAGTTCTTGCTCAAATCCAAGGTCCGCGAGGGGACGGACGCCATTGTCGCGCTGCCGCCCCAGCGCGTGATGAACGCGCTGCCCAANNCGTTGGCGCGCTTCGCGCGCGTCGAGACAATCGGCTTCGACTACGGCCAGCGCCACGTCGTCGAACTCGGCCAGCGCGCGGTTCTGCGCGCGCGTCTGGCGGAAATGTCGCCGGCGTGGCGCGCTCGTCTTGGCGAGGATCACACCATAGCCATCCCGGCGCTGGGCGAAATCTCCCAGACGGCGCTGACCCGGGAGACCGAGATCGCCTTTAGCGCCTCGGGCCTTCCCAACACCTTCGTGCCGGGGCGCAATATTTTGTTCCTGACCTTCGCCGCCGCCCTGGCTTACCGGCGCGGGATCGGCGCGCTCGTCGGCGGCATGTGCGAAACCGATTATTCCGGCTATCCCGATTGCCGCGACGCGACGATTCGCGCGACCCAGACCGCGCTGTCGCTGGGCATGGACAGGGCGTTCACGATCCTCACGCCGCTGATGCGGCTCGATAAGGCCGCCACCTGGCGCCTCGCCGAGGATCTGGGCGGCGAAAGCCTGACGCGCCTGATCGTGGAAGAGACGCACACCTGCTATCTCGGCGAGCGCGGCAAGCGCTTCGACTGGGGATATGGCTGCGGCGTCTGCCCCGCCTGCCAATTGCGCGCGGCCGGCTGGGAAAAGTTTTCGCGCGAGAAGGCTGGCGGGTGACAACGCCTCGGCGGGACGCGGCGAGCTTTGCGCTCCACCTTTTGCCTTGATCGGCGCGGCGATTTGGGGCATAGACCGCCCTCACCAGCCGCTGGGCGTTCATCCCGGCCGATGTCGCTTCGCCAAGGAACCGTTATGAAAGTCCGCAACTCCCTCAAATCCCTGCGTAACCGTCACCGCGCCAACCAGCTGGTGCGACGCAAGGGCCGCGTCTACATCATCAACAAGGTGCAGAAGCGCTATAAGGCTCGCCAAGGCTGAGCCTTTCGCTCACTGCGAAGCCGCTTTTTTAATCCGCGCGCCCCATGGGTTCGCGGATTTTGCTTTTTGTGGTTCAGACGCCCATCAGCGCTTCGACGTGAGCGGCGGCGGAGGCGGCCAGCGCTTCGAGATCGTAGCCGCCTTCGAGAAAAGAAACGACTCGCCCATGGCACCGCCGGTCGGCGATGTCGAGCAGCCGCTTCGTCACCTCCGAAAAATCCCGTTCGCCGAGCAGCAGCCCCCCGAGCGGATCGCGCCGATGCCCGTCGAAGCCCGCGGAAATCAATATTAAGTCCGGCGCGAAGTCGTTTACGCGCGGCAAAATTCTATCGGTAAAGGCTTCCTGGAACGCGTCGCCGCTCGCGCCGGAAAACAGCGGCGCGTTGACGACCGTGTTGAACTCGCCCGTCTCGTTGCGCCCGCCCGTTCCGGGATAAAACGGAGCCTGATGCGTGGAGCAAAACAGCACGCTCTTGTCGGCCCAGAAAATCTCTTGCGTCCCATTGCCGTGATGAACGTCGAAATCGACGATGGCCACGCGCTCGGCGCCCTGCGTCGCCTGGGCGTGACGCGCGGCGATGGCGATATTGTTCAAGAAGCAGAAGCCCATCGGCGTGGCGACGCCGGCGTGATGGCCGGGCGGCCGCATCGCGACAAAGGCGGTGTCCGCGCCGCCGGACATCACGGCGTCGACGGCCGCGACGCCGCCGCCGGCCGCGTACTGGGCGGCTTCCAGCGTTTTGGGGTTCATCGCGGTGTCGGCGTCGAGCGCGGCGAGACCTTCCTTCGGCGACGCCTGCTCCAGTGCGTCGAGATAGCTCTCGGGATGCGCGCGGCATAGCGCCTCGCGCGGCGGGAAGCGCGCGAGGAGGCGCTCCAGGCGCTTGAATTTTTCCGCGCCCAACGCCGCTTCGATGGCGCGCAGCCTGTCCGGCCGCTCGGGGTGGCCCGGGCCCATGTCGTGATCGAGCGAACTTGGATGCGAGACGATCAGCGTGCGCAAAATTTCAGCCCCAGGTTTGCAGACGAACGCATGGAGGCTCGCGCCATGCGGCGTTTCATTCGAACCGATTCGCCGACGAAGGCGCGCCACTGTGGCGCCAAAGACACACAACGGCAAAATTCCGCGGCGACTCCCCAAAGTCGGCAAAACTATGGTAACCAGAAGTCTAATGATCTTTTGCGGCGTAGAGGAGCTTTTTTATGCGGATGAGAACATTTGTCGCCGCGGCGTTGGCGACCGTCTGCTTGGCCGGCTGCAACGGTGTCCGCCTGCCCGACCCGAAGGTCAGCGGACGTGACGCCGAGTTTCTGGCGCTTGCCCCCAAGGCGGAAATCCCCAACGACTTCGAGCGCTATCAGGTTGAATACAAGACCAGCGAGCCCGTGGGATCGATCATCGTCGATACGCACAACCACTTCCTCTACTTCATTCAGCCCAGCGGCAAGGCGATTCGCTACGGCGTCGCCACCGGACAGGACGCGATGGGCTGGACCGGCCGCGCCAGTGTCGGCCAGATGCAGGAATGGCCGCGCTGGATGCCGCCCAAGGACATGCTGGAGCGCTGGCCGCATTTGCAGCCGACCGCCGACGCCGGCGGCCTGCCCGGCGGCCCCGACAATCCTCTCGGCTCGCGCGCGCTCTACCTATATCAGAACGGCAAGGATTCGCTGTATCGCATCCACGGCACCAATGAGCCGGAGAAGATCGGCCAGGGCGTGTCCTCGGGCTGTATCCGCATGCGCGACATCGATGCGATCGACCTCTACAACCGGGTGAAGATCGGCACGTCGGTCGTGGTGATCTAAACTTCTCGGCATCAGCGCCTTTTCCCCCGGATGGCGGGAAAAGGCGCTGATGCGTCCGCCTGGCTTCGGTTTCGGGTTCGTCGCGCGCTCTTGCGCCGGGGCGGCCGGCGGGTGTATAGAGACGTTCATTCCATCTCATAACGGTCATTCTCGAATGATCGCCGATTGAGAGTGGGTCCACGCTCGGACCCGCTCTTTTTCTTTTGGACCCGATCAAATAGGCGCCCGGAGAGGCAACGCTTGACGCGAAACGCCGACATCGTTCACGCTACGCTCGACGAGCCGCGTCTCGTTTCCGAGACTGGCGTCGCCGCGCGCGTCGCCGCGATCGCCAGTCCCGTGCTGGAGCAACTCGGCCTGCGGCTGGTGCGTGTTCGGCTGTTGGCGCAAAACGGCCAGACCTTGCAGATCATGGCCGAGCGCCCCGACGGGACCATGTCCGTCGGCGACTGCGAAGCCGCGAGCCAGGCGCTTTCGCCCGAACTCGATGTCGCCGACCCCATCCCCGGCGAATATCGCCTGGAAATTTCTTCGCCGGGCATCGACCGGCCGCTGGTGCGGGTTTCCGACTGGCGGCGCGCGGTTTGCCATGAGGCCAAGATCGAACTGACGCAGCCTCACAGCGACGGCCGCAAGCGTTTTCGCGGCGTGGTAGGCGGCGTCGAAGGCGAGGGTCGCGACGCGATCCTGACGCTTGAGCGCAATGACGCCGGCGCCGACGAGGAAAAGACCGTGCGCCTGTCGCTGCGCGACCTCGACGAGGGCAAGCTGATGCTGACCGAGGCGCTGATCCGCGCTTCGCTGCGCGCGGCCAAGGCGGCCGCCGAAACGACGGGCGCGGAGAACGAGGAGCAAGACGCCGAAGCGTCGCCGGACGAACCTCCGCGCCGCGGACCCGGCCGTTTCGCGTCGAAGGCGCGACAAAAACCCAAGCCGCTGGTTCCGGCCGGCGTGCAGACCCATTTTAAGAAGAAGGGAAGCGAATCGGGTTCGTCGCGCGGCTAAGGCCAGCGCGCGGGATCGTCCGTTCGCCGCAAGGAGACGAAACAATGGCCGTCAGCGCCAATCGACTGGAGATTTTGCAAATCGCCGACGCCGTCGCGCGCGAAAAATCGATCGATCGCTCGATCGTCATCGCCTCGATGGAGGACGCGCTGCAAAAGGCGGCGCGCTCGCGTTACGGCCAGGAGACCGAGGTGCGCGCCGAAATCAATCCGCGCACCGGCGAGGTGCGCTTTTCGCGCCTGATGCTGGTCGTCGACGCCGTGGACAATGACGCGACGCAAATCTCGATGGCCGAGGCGCGCAAGCGCAATCCGGCGGCGCAGCCCGGCGACTGGATTTCCGAAACCCTGCCGCCGTTCGAGTTTGGCCGCATCGCCGCGCAATCGGCCAAGCAGATCATCGTGCAGAAGGTGCGCGAGGCCGAGCGCGACCGCCAATACGAAGAGTTCAAGGACCGCATCGGCGAGATCGTCAACGGCGTCGTCAAGCGGGTCGAATATGGCAACGTCATCATCGACCTCGGTCGCGGCGAGGGCATTGTTCGCCGCGACGAAATGATCCCGCGCGAGACCTTCCGTCCGGGCGACCGCTTGCGCGCCTATGTCTACGACGTGCGCCGGGAACAGCGCGGGCCGCAGATTTTTCTGTCGCGCACGCATCCGCAATTCATGGCCAAGCTGTTCAAGCAGGAAGTGCCGGAAATCTACGACGGCGTGATCGAGATCAAATCGGTCGCGCGCGATCCCGGCTCGCGCGCGAAAATCGCCGTGGTCTCGCGCGATTCGTCGATCGATCCGGTCGGCGCCTGCGTCGGCATGCGCGGCTCGCGCGTGCAGGCGGTGGTGGGCGAACTGCAGGGCGAGCGCATCGACATCATTCCCTGGTCGGCGGACGCCGCCACCTTTATCGTCAACGCGCTGCAGCCGGCCGAAGTCGTCAAGGTGGTGCTGGACGAAGACTCCAACCGCATCGAAGTCGTCGTGCCCGACGATCAGCTGTCGCTGGCCATCGGTCGGCGCGGGCAGAACGTGCGGCTCGCCTCGCAACTAACCGGATGGGACATCGACATTTTGACCGAGGCAGAGGAATCGGAGCGCCGCCAGAAGGAATTCGACGAGCGCACGCGCGTGTTCATGAAGGCGATCGACGTCGACGAAGTCGTGGGACGGCTGCTCGCCTCGGAGGGTTTTCGCTCGGTGGAGGATTTGGCCTTCGTCGAGCCGACCGAACTCGCGTCGATCGAAGGATTCGACGAGGATACGGCGCTGGAAATCCAGAATCGCGCGAAATCCTATCTCGAGCGCGTCGAATTGGAGAACGAGGCGCGCCGCAAGGAGCTTGGCGTCGCCGACGAGTTGAAGGAGATCGACGGCATCACCTCGGAGATGCTCGTCAGGCTCGGCGAGAACGACGTGAAGACGATCGAGGATTTCGCGGGCTGCGTGCCCGACGATCTCGTCGGCTGGAGCGAGAAGAAGGACGGCGAGACGACCAAGCACGACGGCTTCCTCACTGGCCTCGATCTGTCGCGCGAGGAAGCCGAGACGATGATCATGGCGGCGCGCGTGCGCGTCGGCTGGATCGAGGCGGCGGCTCCCGAGGCCGAAGCGCCTGACGCCGCCGAACACGCGCCGCAATAGGGAGACCGCTAGCCCGTGAGAGAAGCCCAGTCCCATGAGCGCACCTGCATCGTCACTCGCCGGCAAGACGCGCCGGAGGGGATGATCCGCTTCGTGCGCGCGCCGGACGGGGCCGTGGCGCCGGACATAAGGTCGCGGTTGCCCGGACGCGGCGTCTGGGTGACCGCCCGGGCCGATCTGGTCGCCGAGGCGGCGCGCAAACAGGCGTTTTCGCGCGGCCTCAAGGCGAAGGCCGAGGCGGCGGCGACGCTGGCGCGGGACGTCGACGCCCTGCTCGAAACCGATTGCCTGCAGATGCTGGCGCTCGCCAACAAGGCCGGGCTGGTCATCACGGGCTTTGGCAAGGTCGCCACCGCGCTGGAAAAAGGCGAGGCGCGCGTGCTCATCGAAGCGATCAACGGCGGCGAGGACGGCCGGCGGAAAATCGGGCAGTGCGCCCGTCGCGGCGAGGCGGCGACGGGGACAGCTCCGAAAATCGTCACAATATTTACGTCGAGCCAATTGGATTTGGCGTTGGGCCGCACAAATGTGATACATGCTGCGCTCGCGACGGGCGGACCTTCGGAGGCCTTTCTGTCGCGGTGCGTGAGATTGACCCTTTACCGGGGCGGGACTACAGCGGATTCGTTGGCGCGCGACGGCGCCGAAAGCCAGACGGCGCCGAGCGAAAACGCGGATGCGTTAGAAAATTTGATGGGAATGGGTCGCGCAGACCCGAGATCGGACAGTGAATGAGCGAAACCGAGAACAGCGGCGACAAAACCTTGACCGTGACTCCGTCGAAAACGCTGCACCTCAAGCAGCGCCCGTCGGAGACCGGCATGGTGAGCCAGCGCTTCTCCCACGGCCGCACCAAGACGGTCGTGGTCGAGACGGTCAAGCGGCACGCGCGCGGGAAGGTCGAGACGAAGCCCCAAGCGCCCGTCGCGGCGCCGACGCCCGCCGCCGCGCCGCCTACCCCGGCGCCGGCCGCCAGGCACGAGCCGCGCCCGCAGCGTAGCGCGGCCGGCGTGGTGTTGCGCGCCCTCACCGATGACGAGCGTGAAGCCCGCGCCCGCGCGTTGGTCGACGCCCGCGGACGCGAGGAGGAAGACCGCCGCCGCGCCGAAGTCGAGGCCAAGGCCAGAGCCGAGCGCGAAGCCCGCGAGCGGGAGGAGCGCGCCGCCGCCGACGCCCGCAAGCACGAAGAAGAGGCGCGTCTCGCGCGCGAAGCGGATTTCAAGCGCAAATCCGAGGAAGAGGCGCGCCGCCGGCTCGCCGGCGAAGGACCGCCGGTGCACGCTCCCTCCGGGGCCCCGGTCACGCCGCGCCCGACGCCGCCGCGTCCCGCCGAAACCTCGCCGAGCGCCGAAACGAAACGCATCGTCCCCGCGTCGCCGCGCCGCGCCATCGTCGCGCCGGCGCCGGTTCCGCCGCGTCCGACGCCTTCGCGCGGCGGAGTGAAGGACAGGGGCCGCCTCACCGTCGCCACGGCCACCGCCGGCGGCGACGAGGAGCGCGTGCGTTCGCATGCGTCCTATGTTCGCCGCAACCAGCGCCTGAAGGGCCGCGTCGCCGAACCGAAGGAAAAGATCGCCCGCGAGGTCATCCTGCCGGAGATGATCACCATTCAGGAACTCGCCAACCGCATGTCGGAGCGGGCCGTCGACGTGATTCGCCTGCTGATGAAGTCCGGCGATATGCACAAGATCACCGATGTGATCGACGCCGACACCGCGCAACTGGTGGCCGAGGAAATGGGCCATACCGTCAAGCGCGTCGCCGAATCCGACGTTGAGGAGGGTCTGTTCGACACGCCCGACACCGACGGGGATCTGTCGCCGCGCCCGGCGGTGGTCACCATCATGGGCCACGTCGATCACGGCAAGACCTCTCTGCTCGACGCCATTCGCCACGCCAATGTCGTCTCGGGCGAGGCGGGCGGCATCACCCAGCACATCGGCGCCTATCAGGTGACCGCGCCCAACGGGGCCAAGGTCACCTTCATCGATACGCCCGGCCACGCCGCCTTCACGGCGATGCGCGCCCGCGGCGCCAAGGTCACGGATATTGTCGTGCTGGTCGTCGCGGCCGACGACGGCGTCATGCCGCAGACCATCGAGGCGGTCCACCACGCCAAGGCGGCGCATGTGCCGCTGATCGTGGCGATCAACAAGATCGACAAGCCCGACGCCAAGCCGGAGCGCGTGCGCACCGAATTGTTGCAGCACGAAGTCCAGGTCGAAAGCCTCGGCGGCGACACGCTCGAAGTCGAGGTCTCGGCCAAGCAGAAGCTCAATC
>PLZT01000238.1 GCA_003152255.1 Methylocystaceae bacterium
ACGCGACGGCTATTAGCAGTAACGTGTTTGGTCAAAGACTTGTCGCTTACAATAGCGTGTGGGGGGAGAATTGCGATGAGCGGTATCGATAGTTTCAATGCGGAGCAACGGCGAGCCGCTGTGCAGACGCAAAGTAATGTGGTTCGACCAAATGATCTATTCAAGGGAGAGGAAGAACAAAAAATCAAGGTTGCCATAGTTGGCGGGGGGCCAGGCGGCCTGTTCACCGCGTGGCATCTTGAGGCGAAAGCCGGAACTGAGTGCGATATCACGATTTTCGAAGCCACCGGCAGGGCCGGCGGGAAGATCGTCACGGGACAATTTCCCGGCGCGGGTCCGTATGAAGCCGGGGTGGCCGAGATTTACGATTATTCCCGACATGGCCCCGATCCATTACGCGACCTGATCGTCAAAGATCTAGGACTTGAGATTAAGCATATTGCGGGTGGTCCTTGTGTGATCGGAGATAAAATTATTTTGACGTCCGACGATTTGGCTGAGCACTTCGGCGAAAAGACGCGGGACGAAGTTGAAGCGTTCCGTTCGCGTTGCGCCGATATGCTTAGTCCAGAGGGGTTTTATATGTCGGTCGCCGAGGCGGACAATGCCCATCCCTGGGGCGCGATTTCCGGGGAGGCGCTCCTCAAACGCGAGCTGCGCGACGAAACCGCCCGGCACTACGTGCGGACCATGGCGCACAGCGACGTGGCGGCGCCGCCGCACAAGACCAACGGACTGAATTTCTTAAAGAACGTATTGATGGACCTGGACGGCTACATGGACATCTTCTCCGTCGTCGGAGGCAACGAACAGATCGTCCAGGGGCTCTTGAAGGAAATCGGCGCCGAGATTCGACTAAATTCAAACGTTCGAGCGGTGACGCCGCTTTCCGACGGCGGATACCGTCTGGAGATCGACGCCAACGGCCATCGCGAAACGGCGATCTTCGATTACGTCGTGCTCGCGCTGCCTCTAACCGCCCTTTCGATGATCCATTGGCGTTCCATGGCGTTGCGGGAGGCCATCGACAAACACCTCGCGCATTTTGATCGGCCAGCTCATTATCTGCGCGCCACTCTCCTGTTCGAACGGCCTTTTTGGCGCGAGCACATCCCCGCTGATTGGTGGATGATGGACGCTTTCGACGGGTGCTGCGTGTACGACGAGAGCATACGACACGATCCTCGCAGCTTGGGTAAGCTCGCATTTCTGATCGCTGGAAACGCGGCGCTGGGTCTCGCCAATGCAACGGATGAACGTATCGAGCAACTCTGCCTTGACGCTTTGCCGCTGCAACTGGCCGAAGGCCGGGAGCTTCTCATCGATCGGCGAATCCACCGCTGGATGGCTTCGGTCAACGCCATCCCCTCGGGGTGGCCGGTGCGGCGACGCGCTGAAAACCATCGTCCCGATGTGGATGGACTCCCGGGGATCATCATCGTCGGCGACTACCTGTTCGACTCGACCCTGAATGGCGTGATGGATTCGGCGGACGCGGGCACGGACTTAATCCTCGCCGACTTGCTTCGACTGCGTCACGCCGCGGCAGCGACCAGCAATGGCGTAATCAAGGGGCAACTCTGGTCCAAGGCCGCCGCGACCGAGTTCATGCTGGAGCGATTCTTTCCGGTCGAGGCTCTCGCCGACATGATCGGGATCACTTGGGGTTTGAGGCGCGGGGCCAAAATCCTGCACGTCGGCTCGGCTTCGGGACGAACGGTTCAGGGATTGCGCGCGCTGGGGTTCGATGCTTTCGGGGTCGAGAGCAATCGCCTTGCTCACGTCGCGACGCCGCCGACTGTCGGACACCACAATCGCCAATGCGAGCTGACCAATCTGCCCTTCGCGGACCGGGAGTTCGACCTGGTGATCGAGACGGGCCTATGCCGCTTGACAAGGCCGGATGCAGTCCGCGCGATTCAGGAAATCCGTCGTGTTTCTAAATGCGGCATGGTGCTCGGGTCGGTGACGACCGATTTGTCCATCGATCTCATCGAGCGCCACAATCTTCTTGAAGGCGTGCGGATGTTGGGATCTCGATGGGACTGGTCGGAAAAGCTCTATGCCGCCGGCTTCGTCCATGCGCTGATGGCCGACCCCTCGCGCCTCGAGGACGTCTGGAAACGAGCCGTGGCCATGGGCGCGGGTCCGGGTCACTGGTACGAAGACGCGGAGGCGATTCTATTCTGTTTCTACCAGCCCGGCGCGATCGTGTCCGTGGAGACGCCTGCCCAGGCGGAGATCGACGGCTTCGTCGAGACGCCTGAGCTGGTCGCCAAGGCCACCGCATGAGGCGTGAGCGTAAATTGCCGTGATGTCATTGAGTAGGAGGGGCTGACATGGATAATACCTTGCTGGAGCGCGAACAATCAATCCTCGACATGCAGGCGTGGCGGGGCGTCTTTCAAGAGCGGGCTGACGCCGGCGATGGAGAAGCGATCGTCATCAAGGAGCCGCGCGACGTCACGGCGGTCTTGACGCCCGTCGACGCGAAAGAGCTCGTCGGAAGCACCAGTCGCCTGGGTCCGGACGCGTTCGAAATAGTCTGGATGCCGTCCCCGGCCGGCGACCTCCCGAACGCGGAATGCGAGGCGGAGTCGTGGTTCAATCGGGCGACGACGCCGCGCCGGCGCTCGATCGTTCGGGCCGGAACTCGCACGGCTCGGGTGTTCTGGTGCGAGGGGAGGGCGCTTATCTACTGCAAGGCGGCCCAGTTGCACGACACGCTGGACGGAGTCGTCCGTTTCGCGCTGACGGAACGCGAAACCGTCACGCTCGAACGGGGGATGAAGACGCTTTGGGCCACCATCGACGAAGACAAGTCGCTGACGCACGCCGTGACCTCTGGGCAGCAAAAACGGCAAAAGCACGTCAACAAGATGACCGAGCTGGTGGTTCAGATGAAGTCTGGTCAAATGAGGATCGAGACCGCCCTCGAGCAGCTCGACCCGACGCTCGCCGAACCTTCCAAGCGGCTTTACGGCGAGTTGGCGATAGCGGCGGGGCTGTATGATCGCGCGCCGCGGCTCGGCGAACCCGTTCAGTTCGCGTCGGATCATTACGAGCTGGCCAACACCCGCCTGATCGAAGCGAAAAACGCCTCGGCGGAGCGGACAAACAGCTTGATCGGACACATATTGGAGAGCCTGATCATCGTGCTGTTGATCGGTGAGCTTGCGGCGCTCCTCTATGAAATTCACATGTTTTACGACTTCTCCGCGGGGCCCTGAGCGCCCGGAGGGCGCCCAGCGGATTCGCGCGGCTTCAAGAGCAAGGTCGGCGCGGTTAGAACCGCACCGACGTATCGAGCATGAAATAAGCGCCAGGACCAAGGAACCTATCATGAACATAACCGCTGGCGAGCGTCACTTGAAGCGGACCGATCTCGTCCAACGTCAAATGCGCGCCCACTTTCCAAACCCGGTCGTGAATATCGCTCGAGAAGACGCCCTGCGGTCCAAGATAGATTTTTCCCACGCTGAGATGGTCGCCTATGGCGACATTGTTGAAGAGGAGATAGCCGGGCCTCATGTCGATATGCGCGGTGTCAAAGGCCGTGGTGAAAGAAGCATAGGTATAAAACATGGTCTGGTCGGTGGGGTGCGCATCGAGTTCCCAGACAGTCTTGAAGCCCCAAGCGGTTCCCTGGACCTTATTGGTTGGATCGGGGTAGGAAAGGCTGTCATGCAGGTAGGCGGCGCCCAAAAATCCCATCAAGGACCATCGCTCCGTCACCCACTGGTAGCCCAGCAAAATATCCACTCCGGGTTCGTAACCGGTAATCTTTCCGATCTGGCCGATCTGGTCGAGCCCGTTAGGGAGTTGCGCGCCTATGAGTTCCGATCCCGTGAGGGGATAATTGTATCCCGAGTAGCCAAAGCCGATGCGCGTGCGCACTCCGGATTCGTCCAAGGAGCCCTTGAGCGCCCCCGTGCCTTGGACAAAGACGCCCCAATTGCCCCGCGTGGTCGCCTCGGACTCCGTCTCCAACTCGAAACGCGGCCCCTCGGCGGCTTGCTCCTGGAAGCCGTTCGCGGATACGGCCGCGTCCGCGGCAAAGGCCTTGGAGCCGAGCATGCAGGCCGTAACAACCAACAAACTAAAGCACTTGTGTCTAAGCATTCCGGCCTCCATCAGCCAACTTCGAAGCACACTCTATTTATGATGGGTGAGAATCAACGGCCAAGCAAGCAATTTTGGTCTCGCCACGCCAACTTTGGCGCCAAGTGTGACATTTTTGCCATACTTCGTCCGACCACCATTCTGAAACGCGGCATTTTATTCTTTGCCTCGGTGAGGCCAACAAAAGGAGAAGCATTATGCGCAACCCGAGCATAATCTTGGTTGTAGCCGCCATGACTGTGGCTTCATCGGCGAAAGCCCAAACAGCCTTTAGTGACGACCAAATTCGAAGCGCCTTGGTCGGCAACACCATTTCCGGGCAGGAGTCCGGAGAGTCCTATGTCGAATTCCTGCGGCCGGACGGGCGCATCGACGGCATGGGCGCCGATGGCCGTTACACCGGCCACTGGGTCATCTCGCGCGGCCGAATGTGCATGAGCTACGATGAGGAGGACGGCAAGGCGACCCCTTGGGATTGCGCCCGAGTGGTCGCTCAAGGCGATAGAGTCATTTGGGTGGATCAGGGCGAAAAGTCCTATTCCGCCCTGAGCCGCGGCAACCCGAGAAACCTCTGAGCGTCCAAGATCTTCATCACGGCGGGCGCTGAAAAGCCCCGCGGGATGCAGCGCCGCGCGATGTCGCCGCCGCGCCTCACAGCGCGATCACATCCACGTCCGCCTCCGGCAATTCGCTGGCGATGCGGGCGACATGTTGGTGGTGCGTGAAGACGATCGCCTGCCGCGCGCGGCCGAATTGGGCGAGAAGGCCGAGCGCGCAAGCGGTTCTGGTCTCGTCGAAACTCGCCAAGAGATCGTCGCCGATGAAGGGCAAGGGCTCCGCCGCGCGCAGCTCCAGCAAGGCGAGGCGTAGCGATAGAAACAGTTGATCGCGCGCGCCCTCGCTCATGCCGGCGACCGGCACACGGGCGCCGTTTTCGCGAAGGCCGACCAGCATCGGCGTGTCGTCATTGTCGTAATCGGCGCCGAGCGCCTGGAAGGCGCCGTCGGTGGCGATGGCGAAAAGCGCGGAGGCTCTTGTCAGCAGCGGGTCTTGCACGGCGGCGCGATGACGCTCGATCGCCTTCGCGGCCAGCCGCGCCGCGCTCGCCCGCGCCAGCCAGCGGCTCGCGACGTCGATCAGCGCCGCGCCCGCCTCGGCCTTGTTCTGCGCGGCGCTGGCGGCGTCGCGGCCCGCCGCGAGGGTTTCTCGCGCGCGGCTTGCTTCGTGCAGATTGGTCTGCGCGTTCGCGATGTCGTTGACGATCTGTTGGCGGGCGATTTTGAGCCGCTCGATCTCGCTGGGCAGCAGATCGAAATCGAGATCGGCCTGCTCGCGGCGCAGCGCGTCCTCGTCGAAGCCGTCGCCGCTCTCGGCGAGGTCGCGGGCGATGGCGGCGAGTTCGTCGTTGAGGCTGGAGCGTCGCTTTAGTCGGTCGAAAGCGGGGGGGAGGGGCGCCGATTCGTCGAGACCGAGCTTGGACCGCGCCGCGCCGAGCCGTTCATGCGCGCCGGCGCGCCGTTGTGCGAGCTTGGCGCCCGCCGATGCGCGTTTATGCGCGTTTTTGCGCAGCGTTTCGCGCTGCTCGTGGGCGCGCCGCGCCTCGGCGAGGCGCCCGCTCAAAATGTCCAGCGCCTCGCGGGAGGGCCGCTCGCGAAGGTCGGCCGCCGCGAGCGCGACGAGTTCCGCCACTTGCGTTTCGAAGGCGGAAATGTCGTCCCGCATCGTGGCGATACGATGTTGTTCATCCTCGAATTTCGATTTTTGCAACGGCACGCCGCGCCAGACGGTCAGCGCCGCCTCGGCCTGCGCCGGGCTTTCGTCGGGGCGCCCGCCAAGTCCAATCGCCACGAGCGCATTTGGCCAGGCGGCGAGGAGACGTTCGCTCTCTTGGGCGACGCGGGCGCGGCTCTCTTTTGCCCGCGCGAGCGCGTCTATCGCTTTGTCCCGCAAGGCCGTTCCGGCGCGCGCCTCGGTCCAGCCGGCCTGCAAGAGATCGACGCTCGCGCGGGCGTGCTTGTAGAGCGCCTCGATCGGCAGGGCGGCGTCGGCGGCGGCGCCTATGTCTTCGATGAGCCGCGTCAAGGCGGCGCGTTGCCCGCCCAGCTTTTGGGCGAGCGCCTCGCGTTCGAGCGCCTGTTCGGCGAGGCGCGCGCGGCGGCGCGAAAGGTCGCCCACCCGCTCCAGCCAGGCGGTCATGGCTCGCGGCGCGCTCGGCGCGATCCCGGCGCGTTCCCACAACGTCGCCCACTCCGCTTGCGCGGCGCGTCGGCGGGCGGCGAGTTCGTCCCGCGCGGCCGCGAGCTTTTCAAACGCGCGCTGCTCCGCCGCCTTGCGCTCGCGCGCCGCCTCGATGCGGGCGCAGCGTTCGGCGTTCGAAAGCAGCAGATCGGCGACGGCGTCGACATCGCGCTCGGCGTCGCCCAGCGCCGCGAAAGCCTCGCGTCTTGGCGAGGGCTCGCCGTCGAGCGCCGCGCCGAGGCGCGAATGGGCCTCGTCGCGTTTGGCGCGCGCGGCGCCAAGGTCCTCGCGCGTCAGGGCGGCGCCCGCTCGCGACAAGGCGGCGATGTCGTCCTCGATCGTCGCCAGCCGCGCCCGCACGGCCTTGGCCTCGGCGCTCGCGCGCTTTTCCTCTTCGTCCAGCGCGTCAAATGTTTGGCGCGCGGTTTCCACATCCGCTGCGTCGGGGAGCGCGAGCCGCGCCAGCGCTTCGATGTCGCCGGCGCTCGGATCGAGCCTTGCCGCCTCCTCGGCCAAGCGGCCGCGCTCGAGCGATTCCGCGAGACTCTCGCGGCGCAGCCGTTCGGCGTCGGCGGGAATATCGGAGAAGGCGTGTAGTCGTTGCAAGAGCGGCGCGGGATCGGGGCAAGAGCCGTGTTTCGCGCGGGCTTGCTCGAGGTCCCGCAGCTCCCGCTCCGCGGCCGTCAGGGCGTTGTCCGCCTCGGCGAGACGCCGTTCGACGTCGCGGCGCGCGCCGATCAATTCGCGCGCCAGGGCCAGCGCGGGGTCCGAGGGTTGGCGCGCCAGAAGCTCCTCCACCGAGGCGAGGCCGAGCCGGCTCGCCGCTTCGCCAAGCGCGGCGCGCGCGATGCGCGCGGATTCGCCACGCCTCGGCAAATCGTCCTCGGCCTTGCGCACGGCTCCGAGTTTTTCGCGCAACGCGTCGATCTTGCCGCCGATTTCGAGCAAGGGCTCGTCGACCATCAGCGCCGCGATCGCCGCCGCGCCTTCGGCCTCGTCGAGTTGCTGGTCGGCGAGCTCTTTTTCGACGCCGGTCGCCTCGTCATGCGCGTCGCGCCACGACGCCAAAGTGTCGGCGTCCACGTCGGGCAGATCGGCAAGGCTGGCGACCTCCGCGCGAAGACTGTCCAGCCGGCGCAGTTTCGACGCCGTGCGCAGGGCGCGCTCGCGGCGAGCGAGGTCGCGCCCGATCCTGTCGTGCTCTTCGCCGAGCGATTGGCGTTTTGCTTGCGCCTCCTTGACCGCGTCCTCGGCCGCCGCCAGAGCGTCCGCGGTGACGATGGCCTCGCGCAAATGTCTTTCGGCCTCCTGATGCTGGTCGAGCGCCGCGTAAAACTCCTTGCCGGCGGCGCGGCGCGGGCCGAACAGATCGTCTGCTTCCGCGTCGAGACGAGCGCGCAAATTCGCCAGCATCGAGAGCCGTGCCGAGGAGGCGGCGAGGGTTTCGGCGAGTCGTCCCCCGGCCCGCAGCAGGTTCTCGCCGCCCTTGCGGAGCGCCTCGGCGGTGAGGCCAAATTCGCTGGCAAAAACCTCGCGCGTGACCGAACCGAGCAGGCCCGCCAGGAGGTCGTCGGCGAGCGGCTTGTCGTCCGCGTCCAGCAGGGTGTTCTTGCTTCCCTTGCGCCGGCGCAGGAAGAGCCCCGAGCCGTCGGCGAGCCGCAGCCTCGCGCCGACGCGCAGCGTCGTCTGGTCATGCAAAAAGGCGAAATTCGTCGTCTTGCCGAAGCCAAACAACAAATCGCCGATGGCGTTCAACGCCGAGGTCTTGCCGGCCTCATTGGCGCCAAGCACCACGTGTAGATGCGCGCCCTCGCGCAGCTCCAGCACGCGATCGGTGAAAGCGCCGTAACGCTCGAAAACGAGGGTCTCGAATCTCATGCGGGATGGCCGTTTTTTATTGACGACTCCGTCTCCCATGGCGCTATGGGCCGAGCCGATCTCGCATGGCCCAAGGGTTCCGGGAAAAGGGCGAGAGCCCTCATCCGACCCCGCTTCGCGGGGCCACCTTCTCCCACAAGTGGGAGAAGGATGCGAGCCGCCAGATTCAACTTCAATTTCTCTTGTCTCAGGAACCAAAAGAACGTGGGCGCTCCCTTCTCCCACTTGTGGGAGAAGGTGGCCCTTGCAAAGCAAGGGTCGGATGAGGGGCGTCGCCGAAACCGCATCATGCGCCGCTCTGGATGTCGGCGATTTCGCCAATGAGCCGGTCGCGCGCTTCATTGGCCAGGAGCTTCAACGCCTCGTCGCCACGCGGCATTTCCTCGCGCAAATCCCGCGGCAGCTTGTCGGAGATTTGCGCCATGAGATCGTTGATGACGCTTGCGAATTCCGGGTCTTCGGCGGCCTCGCGCACCAACGCCTCGACATCGAGCGCGTCGGCTTCGAAAGACGCGCGCGGGCGGAGCGGCGGCGCGCGTGTCGCGATTGAGATTTGCTCGACCCAAAGATGGTCCGCGACGCGAAAGCCGATGGCGCGGGCGTCCGACTCGATCGCCTCGCGCCGCGCGACGAAGCGCGCGTGCAAGGGCGTTGCTCCGACAAGCGAGAGACGCGCCGCGAGCGGTCGGCCCTCGGCGCCGGCGTGTTCGTCGCGCAGCCGCGCCTCTATGCGCGTCAGCGCTTCCGCTTCGTCCTGGCAGTCGGAAACGTCGATGCTGGCCCGCGTCCAGCGCGCGGCGTCGAGCGCGACGAGCCGCGCCTCGACGACCCGCCCATCGGCGATGGTGACGCGCATCGCGCCCTTGGGGCCGGTCTCGCGCACGCTCCGGCCCTGAATATTGCCGGGATAGACGATCCAGGGATCGCGGCAGACTTCCTCGGCCGCGTGGACATGGCCCAGCGCCCAGTAATCATAGCCAAAGCGCTTGAGATCCTCGACGCCGCAGGGGGCATAGGATTCATGCCCGCGCGAACCGTCGAGCGCGGTGTGCAGCAGGCCGATATTGAACCAGCCCTCGCGCCGCGCCGGATAGGACGCGACGAAGTTCGGATCGACCAGCCGCCGCGGAAAGCTTCGCCCGTGCAGGGCTATGCGCAAGGACTCGATCTCGAAGGATCGCGCGTCGGCCGTGGGAAAAATCCGCGCGCTCTCGGGATAGGGCAGCGACTTCGACATCAGGCTATCGGCGTCGTGATTGCCCTTGACGATGAAAGCGGGGATTCCCGCGCGCTCCAGACGCCCCAATTCGCGGACAAAAAACAGGCCGGTTGTCACGTCCTTCCAGTCGCCGTCGAAAATATCGCCGCAAATCAACAGGAAAGCGGCTTTCGCGGCGATGGTCTCGTCGATCAGCGCCGAGACCGCGCGCCGCCCCGCCCGCGCGAAGCGCGCCGCGACGGCGGCGTCCTTGCAGCCAAGGCCGGCGAGCGGACTGTCGATGTGGAGATCGGCGGCGTGAAAGAAGGTGAATTGCATGAAAGGGGCGAATCCGGGGCGGGCGAGGCATTTGATGTTACGCCATATTCGACCGGCGTCGATACCCAATTCGAATCGAGAGTCCGCGCCGGGAGAAAAGTTCCGCGGATTCATGTCTCCGTCAACAAATTCGCCGATGATGCGGCGCGACGATTCGAACGCGCCCCCGCTCCGACCTATGATAACGGACAGGCGGACCCTTCCCAATTCCAAAGAGGCAATCATGGGCGATCACGTCGTCACGCTTAACGCCGGATCGTCATCGGTCAAATTCGCCTTATTCGCGAATGAGAGCGCGTGGCCCCGGCTCGTCGCCTCCGGCCAGATCGACGGGCTCGGCGCGACGCCGCGCTTTCACGCGCGGGTCGTCGACGGCAAGAAATACGAAAAGGCGGGGAAGCTGGCGAATCACGAAGAGGCGATTCGCTTGATTCTCGGATGGATCGAGGCGAAGTTTCCCGACATCGTGGTCGGCGCCATCGGCCACCGCGTCGTGCACGGCGGGCTGAACCATTGCGCGCCGGCGATCGTGGACCCAGCGCTTCTCGCGGATTTGCGGACGCTGACGCCGCTGGCCCCGCTCCACCAGCCGCATAATCTCGCGGGAGTCGAAGCCGCGCACGCGGCCTTCCCGAGCGTGCCTCAGGTCGTCTGTTTCGACACAGCCTTTCATCGCGGTCACGCCTTCGTCAACGACGCCTATGCGCTGCCGCGCGAATATTACGAGCGGGGCGCGCGGCGGTTTGGTTTCCACGGTCTGTCTTACGAATATATCGCGCGGCGGATGGGGGAGATCGACCCGGTGCTCGCCTGCGGCCGGATCATCGTCGCGCATCTGGGCGCGGGCGCCTCGCTGTGCGCGATGAAAAACGGCCGCTCCGTCGCGTCGACCATGGGCTTTTCCCCGCTCGACGGCCTACCCATGGGCACGCGCTGCGGCGAGATCGATCCTGGGCTGCTGCTCTATTTGCTGGATCACGACAAAATGCCCGTCGCCGACCTCCAGCATCTGCTCTATGAGCAATCGGGCTTGAAAGGGCTTTCCGGCCTCTCGTCCGACATGCTGGAGCTTGAAGCGTCGGATGCGCCTCGCGCGCGCGAGGCAATTGACTATTTCGCCCACCGCATCCGGATGGAGATTGGCGCGCTCGCGGCGACGCTCAAAGGGCTCGACGCGCTGGTGTTCACCGGCGGCATTGGCGAGCATTCGGCGCGCGTTCGCGCCGCCGTGCTCGACGAGATGCGATGGCTCGGCCTCACCCTCGACGTCGCCGCCAACAAAAGCAACGCGCGGCGCATTTGCGATCCGGCCGCGGCGACGCAGGTGTTCCTGCTGGCGACCGACGAGGAAGCGATGATCGCTTATCACACGATCAAAACGGCGGGATTGGCGCGGGCTCGCGTCGCCTGAATACGCGTTGATCCTTGACAGTCATGTGAATGACATCCGCGCGACTTATCGGCTATCGCGCGCTGGATTGAAGCAGTCCGCCCAGTTCCGGCGCTCGGGAGGACGATTT
>PLZT01000265.1 GCA_003152255.1 Methylocystaceae bacterium
GCAAAGGTGACGATGCGCGGCAAATGATGTGCTCACGAACGGCGACAGACTTGTCGCAATATTGGATGAGTTGGAAGGACGCCGCGAAAGCCACTTCCGAAACCACGGAGCGGATGGCAACTTTAAACGAGCCAGGGCCGGAACTGGTCGCATGCATTGATCGGCGTGGGTGAACGTGAAGACCGGGCTCATTCCATAAATTGCGGCGGCTTCCGCCAGACCGAGTGCGAGAGGTTATTCAATGGAAGACGTCGGGAAAGGGAGCGCCGTCGTCGACTTGATGCACTCCATGGCAAAGCGCGACACCACATTACGCAAAGGCGCAATCGCGATCAGGCGTTTATAAAAATCGTCGAAGGCGCTCATGTCGGCGACAACAACTCGCAGCATATAATCGACATCGCCAGCCATGCGGTAGAACTCCACTACCTGCGGCATTTCGGCAACGCTCTCAGTGAAGCGCTTTAGCCAAGCGTCGGAGTGCTCGCTAGCGACGATCGAGACGTAGACCGAGAGTCCCAGGCCGAGCTTTTCGGGCGAGAGCAAGGCGACGTGGCGCATGATGACTCCACTCGCCTCGAGTTTTTGAACTCGCTTCCAGCATGGCGTCGCCGAAAGACCGACGCTCGCGGCGATTTCCGAAATCGCGACCGAACTGTCTTCTTGCAGGATGGCGAGGATTTTACGGTCTATCGCGTCCATGGGAATTGCGCCGTCTTTGTGTTGCGCTGACACAGCGTATTTCATAGATTGGGATATAATTGATTAATTCGATAACGTATGTCATCTCTATGCTCCCTGCCGCCGATTTACACTTCAAGATGGGCTCACACATTGTTGAATTTCAATGAGAGGGCTGAGACTCAAATATCCTTTAGGGCAATTCATTTAAGACTGCCCCAGACATTTTAAGCACTCAACCTGGGGCTGCTCGACTCATTGATCGACACGGAGCATCGGTCAATGCGGGTTCAATTTGATTGAAGGAAGTCCGGGCTTTTCATTGTTCCTTCATTCGAGACCGAAGCCCAGATGAGTTCCACGAAAAGTGACCAAAATCGGCCCAGGCATTGGAAATGCCGGCATTGAAGTGTAAATCGAGCCCCCGCTCGATCCGACGAGTTGGCGTGGCTTTGGAAGGGTGTTTTGGATCGACCTTTATAGTGGCCCCCAATTATTTCCCGGGCGAGAAGGTCACGAACCCCTCCCGGGGATCGCACGGCCGGTGAAGGCGAAGTCGCCTCAAGCCTCGACCGCCGCGACGAAGCCGTGCTCGCCGCCGCCCTCGCGCAAGGCGGCTTCATCCGCCTCCTCGATACGATGAGAAGCAATGGCCGCCGTTCTTGGCCCCCGGCGCGCCGCGATCAGGAACTCCTCGACGGCGGCGCTCGGACCGGCGACGAGGGTCTCCACCGATCCGTCGTGGCGGTTGCGCACCCAGCCGTCGAGATGCAGTCGCCCGGCCTCGCGGGCGACGAAAACGCGATAGCCGACGCCCTGCACGGCGCCTTCGACGACGATGCGAGCGATGCGTGTTTGCGTGATCCCCATATTTTTCTCACCTAATCGGACGGACGAAGGTCTCCGCGTCAAACGAGATAGTAAAGCCTGTCCCTTGGAGCGATGGCGCGCGGCGACAAGCGCCCGCGAATAGCTCGAATGGCGGCCAAAGTGGCGGAATCTTCGTCGGCGCCCTGCGCGAAG
This sequence comes from Methylocystaceae bacterium, assembly GCA_003152255.1. The sequence goes on from PLZT01000265.1 coordinate 1,705, forward strand.
ACCTGACTTTTCGGCAGCCACGCGAAGAAATTCAGACGCAGAAAGGAGTCGAGAAGATCGGCTTGTATCCCCGCGAGCCAAACGGTGACGTTTTGACCATTGGCTTGTTTGAGGAAGTGTTCGAAATGTTCGAGCGCCACCACATCGGGATGACGCACGCGCTTGAGACGCAGCATGACATGATCGATCGCTTCGTCGCGCGCGCGATGCAAAACTTGCTCGAAGGCGCGATCGAGTTCGGCGCCCGCGCCGAAAAACAGTTCTCCCTCCAGATCATAAAGCAGAAAGCCCTCGTTGGGCGGATCTGACCGCTGCCTTTCTCGCACGACCTCGCGATCATCGACCACGAGTTCGATCGCCTTGAGTTTCGCGGCGCGCGGAACGAACAAGAGGATCGAGATGGCGACGCCGATCAATATGGCCTGATCGAGTCCGAAGACCAAGGCCGAGAACGCGGTTACGGCGACGACGCCAGCGTCCATTCGCGTCGCGCGCAGCGTGAAGGCGAGGCGCTTCACGTCGATCAGCCGCGCGGCGGTAAGCAACAGCATCGCCGCGAGAGCCGCCTTGGGCACGTAGCGCGCGAGTGGGGCGAGACCAAGCACGGCGATGGCGACGAAGACGGCGGTGAGCACGCCGGAGAGGCGCGTCGCCGCGCCGGCCTGAAAGTTAATCGCCGATCGCGACAGCGAGCCCGAGCCGGGCAGGCATTGAAAAAAGCCGCCCGATAAATTCGCTATGCCCTCGGCAAGGCACTGGCGATTGAAATCTAGCGGTTGGCGTGTCTGGTATGCGATGGATTTGGCGATCGCCAACGCCTCCAACAGCCCAAGAAAGGCGATGGCGGCGGCGTCGGGGGCGAGATCGAGGAACCAGCCGAGCTTGACCACCGGAATATGCGGGGTCGGCAGGCTGCTCGGCACCGTGCCGGCGACGCCGATCGCGGTCTTGCCGTCGAGGCCGGGCGTGGTCCAGCCGGCGAGATAGGCGCCTACGCCGACGATGACGAGAACGGCCAGCATGTCGAACTGCGGCCATTTTTTGCGGTGCATGAATCCGCGAAACAACACCGCCAGCGCCAGGGTCACTACCGTGGCGACGACCGCCTTGAGGTTGATCGCGTCGCCCGCCGTCAGCGTCAGCCATAGCCGATGCAGCACATGCTGCGCGCCCGTGCCCTTTTCGCGAAGGCCAAGCGCGTTGCCGATCTGGCCGATCGCCAGCAGCAGCGCGGCCGCGCTCATGAAACCGAGGATCACCGATTCCGAGATGTAGCGGGTGAGATCGCCCAGACGAAAAACCGCGATAAATATCTGGATAGAGCCCACCATCACGCCCAGCAGGAACATCGCCTCCGCCGCTTCGACGCGTTGCTCGGAATCGAACATCGAAAGGGCGCTGAACACGACGAGCGAGATCGCGCTGGTCGGGCCGTTGATGAGGTGCGAGGACGAACCGAAAATGGAGGCGACGGCGGTGACGAGAATCGCCGAATAAAGACCATAACGCGGGTCGACTCCCGCCAGCAGCGCATAGGCCATGCCTTGCGGCAGCGAAATCGCGGCGACCGTCAGTGCCGCGACAAGATCGCGGCGAAACTCGGCCTGGCAATAGTCGATCTTGGTGATCATTTGCGCCGCGATCCGATGATTAAGTCGATGACGCCGTTTTCGGCGAAGAATTTCTCATTGGCGTCGTCCCAGTCCCGGGCGATGTCGGTGATCGGCGCGAGCGTCAGCGGGTGAAAGTCCACGCCCGCCTTGCGCGCGGCATAGGGCTTGTAGGGACGATAGCCGAGGCGCGCGATGGTTTCCTGCGCCTCGTCGCTAAACAGGAAGGTTAGATAGGCCTTCGCGTCTTCCAGTTCGCCGTCCCGCGCGACGGCGGCGTCGACCCAGGCGACATAGGGTTCGGCGAGGATGCTGACGGAAGGATAGATAATCTCCAATTTGCCGTTGGAATCGGCGACCTCGCGCAGCGCCTCGTTCTCCCAGGTCAGATGGACATCGCCGATTTCCTGGATCGCGAAACTGATGGCGGCGCCGCGCGCGCCCTCTTCGAGCGCGGGGACATGCTGGTATAGCGATTGCAGATAGGCGCGCGCCTCGTCGTCGTTTCCGCCACGGGTGACGACAGCCGCCCAGGCGGCGAGCGCCGCGAGCTTGCCATTGCCCGAGGTTCGCGGGTCCGGCGTGACGACTTCGAGCCCGGGCGGCAAAAGATCGGGCCAATCCTTGACGTGATGCGGATTGCCGCGACGCACCACGAACACGATGGTCGAGGTGTAGGGCAAGGAATGATTTGGCAGCCTGTCGATCCAGTTCGGCGCGATCAGCCCACGCTTTCGCAATCCGTCGATGTCGGTGAAAAGGCCGAGCGTAACGACATCGGCGGGCTGCTCGCCGCTGATGATCCTACGCGCCTGCCGCGAGGAGCCGCCATGCGATTGCGCGATGACGATATGACGACCCGTCTCTTTCTCGTAAGACGCGACAAAGAGCGGGTTCAGCGCTTGATAGAGCTCCCGGGTCGGATCATAGGAGACATTGACGAGTCGATGCCCGGCGTGGCCCGGAGCATTCTTGATCGCGATCAGCGACAGGCCGGCGACGGCGGCGGCAACGGCGCCGAAATTGAGCAAGTTCCGCCAACGCGTCATGCCGCTCTCTTGTCTTTTCGTCGCCTTGATTGGCGGCGCCCTTAGCGCGCGGCGCGCTTGGCGGAGCCGGAAACGCCTACTGCTAAATAATAGCCGGCGCCCCGCGCTGTTCTGATTGGACCGGGGTGACCCGGGGAGCGAAGCGCCTTGCGCAATCGGCCAATCTGCACGTCGACAGTGCGCTCGTCGATGTCAGCGCCGCAGCCCCACACGAAATCGCGCAGCTGCGCGCGCGAAAAAGCATGCCTCGGCTTGCCCATCAAACAGAGAAGGATCGAAAATCCGCGCTTGGGGAGCTTGATTTCATTTCCCGACCGCCAAAGACGGCGCGTCGGGACATCTACTTCGATGTCGCCGTGAGCGAGAACCGGGCGCGTCGCCGCTCTATGCGCGGACAAAGCGCCCGCTTGGCGCTCGAAGCCTCGAACCTTTTCGCCACACTCCCTGGAGTGGAGGTCGTCGCGGATGGCGCTGGTGCGGGCCGCTGGCATTGCATTCCTCCCGGCGTCGCCGAAAGCAACGCCTCTATTACTGGCTTGGCAAATCGATTGGGTCTGGTCCAGTGATCCTCGCGCGCCCAGCCGGACGCACTTCATGGATCGAGCAGGCCTGGCGGATTTAGTCTACATAGTTGACGAAGTTAGTCAACAAATGCGGTTATTTTTCGCGCGCACGCTATGACGGAAAGAAGCGACTCAGCGCCGCCAGTATGATCAGCGACACGACGCCGACGCCGAGACTCCAACCGATCAACTTCTTTTCGATCGGCAACAGCGGCTCGGTATGGCGCAGCGTGGCTTCGTCCTTGATGGTGGGTTCCCTCATTCTCTTGGTCCTTTGGTTTCAGCCGGCCAGCGGCGGTTTGACGCCGGCGAAGAACACCCAGGAAATCGCCAGTCCGACCCAGATGATGAAGCCGAACAGGCTGACGACATAGACCGCCGCTAATCTCGCGAAGCCGTCTTCCCAAAGCTTGCGGAAGTCCGAAAGCACGCCGATCGAGAAGAAGGTCA
>PLZT01000232.1 GCA_003152255.1 Methylocystaceae bacterium
CCGCGCGTCGCTGGCGCTGAGCAGCATCGCAGGCCGTATCGATCTGGTCGGCGGTGATCTGTTTCGCGGCCCGCTGCCGCCAAACGGCGACGTCTATGTCCTGTCCAACATCATTCACGATTGGGACGACGCCGCCGCGGAGCAGGTCCTGCGAAACTGTCGGGCCGCCGTCAGGGCCGATAGCCGGCTGCTGCTGATCGAGGAAATCATGCCGGCGCGGGTCGCCGAGGCTCCGGCGACCATCGCTAACGACTACACCATGCTGCTACTGACCGGCGGGCGGCAGCGGACCGAACCGGAATTCCGCCGATTGCTCGCCGCCACGGATTTTGAACTGACCTCGGCTATCCGATTTGGTTTGGGAAAGACCGCGACACGACGCAGGGAGAACTGGGCGATTCTGGAATGCAGGCCGCGCCACTCGAACGGTGGGTAAGCCTGCTCCGACCGGATCACTCCAGGAATTCTTCCCCTTCCTGCGCCACAAAGAGCGTTACCTCATTTTTATAATACCACATCAGCGGTTTATCGACGAAGACCATGTTTGGGCGCAGATGCTTGATTTTCCGCAGGCGATTCCAGTCGCNNTTCCCAGCTGGCCTTTTTCGAGATTGCGGTTGCCCCATAGCTTCCAGCTTCCGTCCCGCTGTCGGCGCCTGAGGTTCGAGATCGGGCGGTTCGGATGGTGCAGGACCACCGGGTCGACTATGGCTCGGAATGGGGGGCGATTTCGTCGATTGCCGCGAAGATTGGCTGCACGGCCGAGAGCTTGCGGCGTTGGCTGCGACAGGCGGAGCGCGATGCGGGAACGCGCTCCGGCGCGACGACGGATGAGCGCGAGCGGATCAAGGCGCTGGAGCGGGAAAACCGCGAACTGCGTCAGGTTGCCCAGGCGGAGCTCGACCGCCGGTTCAAGCCATGATCGCCTCGGCGCACGGGGTCGAGCCGATCTGCAAGGTTTTGCCGATCGCCCCATCGACCTATTGGGCCTCCTTTTCATACTGTCTCCGCGGCTGCGAGGATATCCCAGTGACCGGATCTCCCTGCTCCTGTCTGCCAAAAGACGGACCTCAGGGGTGGACCTGTTCATTGGGGGTGGATCACGCAAAGTTTGAGCACGGCTACTCCACCGTCACGCTTTTCGCCAAATTGCGCGGCTGGTCGACGTCCTTGCCCATGAAAACCGCGACGTGATAGGCGAGAAGCTGCGCCGGCACGGCGTAAACCAGCGCCGCGAAGGCCCCGCTGGCCGCCTCGGGCATTTCGATGAAGCCGGCCAGTTCCGCGCTGGCGGCGACGCGGGCGCTTTCCGGGCCGATCAGGATCAGATGGCCGCCGCGCGCCGCGACTTCCTGCAGATTGGAGACGGTTTTCTCCAAACTTGCGTCATGCGGCGCCAGCACGATCACCGGAATGGCGAAGTCGATCAGCGCGATCGGGCCGTGCTTCAATTCGCCGGCGGCGTAGCCCTCGGCGTGGATATAGGACAGCTCCTTGAGCTTTAGCGCGCCCTCCAGCGCGAGCGGATAGGATGGGCCGCGCCCGAGATACAATACGCTCGAGGCCCGCGCGACATCGCGCGCGACGGGCTCGATCCGCGCCTCATCCTTCAGCACCCGCGCCATCAGGCCCGGCGTCGCGATAAGTTCGGCGACCAGCTCCTTTTCCCGTGCCTCGGTCAACACGCCGCGCGCCCGGCCGAGCGCCAGCGCGAGACAGGCGAAGACGGCGAGCTGGCAGGTGAAGGCCTTGGTCGAGGCGACGCCGATCTCCGGCCCGGCCAGCGTTTGCGCCACGGTGTCGCTCTCGCGCGCGATGGTCGAGGTCTCGACATTGACGATCGAGAGAACATGCTGTCCCTGCGCCTTGGCGTAGCGCAGCGCCGCCAAGGTGTCCGCCGTCTCGCCCGATTGCGACACGACGATCATCAGCCCGTCCTTGGGCAGCGGCGCCTCGCGGTAGCGAAACTCCGAGGCGATGTCGATCTCGACCGAAAGCCGCGCGAAGCGCTCCAGCCAATAGCGCGCGACGAGCCCGGCGTAAAAGGCGGTGCCGCAGGCTGAAATGGTGACGCGCGACAGCGCCTTGGCGTCGAAGGCGAGGTCGAACGGCAGCCGAGCGGTTCCATTGGCGAGATCGAGATAATGCGCCAGCGTGCGCCCGACAACCTCGGGCTGTTCGTGGATTTCCTTGGCCATGTAGTGGCGGTAATTGCCCTTGTCGACCATCAGCGAGCCGGCCTGCAACGGCCGCCGCGCGCGTTCGACGATCCGACCGGCGGCGTCGAAGAAGGTGGTTTTTTCGCGCGTCAGCGTCACCCAATCGTCTTCTTCGAGATAGGCGATCTCCGTGGCGAAAGGCGCCAGCGCCAGCGCGTCGGAGCCAAGATAAACGCCGTCGTCGCCGAAGCCCACGGCGAGCGGCGAGCCGCGCCTCGCGCCGATCAGCAGATCGAGTTCGCCGTCGAATAGAAAAACCAGCGCGAAAGCGCCCTTGAGCCGCCCGAGCGCCGCCGCCACCGCCTCGCGTGGCTTGGAGCCCCGGCGCATTTCCTCGGCGACGAGATGCGCGACGGCCTCGGAGTCCGTCTCGGTGGCGAAGACATGGCCCTTGGCGGTCAGCTCCTCGCGCAGCTCGCGGAAATTCTCGATAATGCCGTTATGGACCACCGCGACCCTGTCGTTGGCGTGCGGGTGCGCGTTGTTTTCGTTGGGGCGGCCATGCGTCGCCCAGCGGGTGTGGCCGAGGCCGATGTGGCCTTTGAGCGGATGCGCCGCGAGCCTTTCTTCGAGATTACGCAACTTGCCGCTCGCGCGAACGCGCGTCAGCCTTCCCTCCTCCAGCGTCGCGACGCCCGCCGAATCATAGCCGCGATATTCGAGCCGCCGTAGCGCTTCAATGAGGTAAGGAGCGACGGGCTCACGGCCCAATATTCCCACTATGCCACACATGAATAAGCTCTCATTCGAGACATATCCGAGCCTTATCAACTTCCCGAAAGGCTGTCCAAAAGGCTTTCATTTTGACCTCGGGGATCGTTGGCGGCGTCACGCTGCTTGCGCGACCTCTTTCAGAGCGCCGCAAATTTCCGCGACGAGCTTTTCCACCAGTTCGGGATCGTCGCCCTCGCCCATGATGCGGATCACCGGTTCAGTGCCGGAGGGACGGACGATCAGCCGACCGCCGGAGCCGAGCCGGCGCCGCGCCTCGTCGATGGCGGTGACGACGGTCGCTTCTTCAAGTTGGCGCTTTTCCGCTCGCACGTTCTTCAAAACCTGCGGAAGCGGTTCGAAGCGGCGGCAGACATCGCTGACACGCTGTTCGCGACACTTCACCGTTGCAAGAACCTGCATCGCGGTGACGAGGCCGTCGCCCGTGGTGGAGAAATCCGACAAGATCAAATGCCCAGATTGCTCACCGCCGACGTTGTACCCCTTTTGACGCATGCGCTCGATCACATAGCGGTCGCCGACGGCGGTTCGCTCAAGCTTCAACCCGAGTGAGGCGAGATGCCGCTCTAGGCCGAGATTGGACATCACGGTCGCCACGACGCCCGGCTTTGCTAGCTGCCCTTGCTCATGCCAGCTCTCCGCCACCACGGCCATGAGCTGATCGCCGTCAATGACACGGCCAAATTCATCGACCATGATAACGCGGTCGGCGTCCCCATCGAGCGCGATGCCAACATCGGCGCGCAATTCGCGCACTTTCTCGCGTAACGCCAGAGGCGAGGTGGAGCCAACGTCCCGGTTGATGTTGTAGCCGTCTGGCTCGACGCCGATTGCGATGACCTCGGCGCCAAGCTCCCATAAGGCTTCCGGGGCGACCTTATAGGCCGCGCCATTCCCGCAATCGATGACGACGCGCAGTCCTTCGAACGTCATGTTTCGCGGCAAGGTGCGCTTGGCGAATTCAATGTAACGCGCGCGCGCGTCGTCGACGCGGCGGGCGCGGCCAAGTTCGTGAGGCGCTCCGCGTTTTTGCGAGAGATCGCTGTCAAGCAGCTGCTCGATCTCAATTTCGATTTCGTCGGACAGCTTGTGCCCGTCGGGGCCGAATAATTTGATGCCGTTGTCTTCGTAAGCATTATGCGAAGCCGAGATCATGACGCCGACGTCGGCGCGCATGGAGCGCGTCAGCATGGCGACCGCCGGCGTCGGCATCGGGCCGAGAAGCAGCGGGTCCATGCCAACCGAGGTGAAGCCGGCGACCAGCGCACATTCGATCATATATCCCGAGAGACGTGTGTCCTTGCCGATGACCACTCGATTCCGAGCTTCGCCCCGGTGGAAAATTATCCCCGCGGCCTGACCGATTTTCAGCGCGAGTTCAGGGGTTATCTTTTCATTGGCTTTGCCGCGGATGCCGTCAGTGCCGAAATAATTACGTTTCATAGGCTCAGGCCCACACGTTAATCATCTAGAAAGGTCTTACAGCAGCACTCTTTTAATTTTAATTGTGGCATTTTTGCGCCGCGCTTACGGTAGAGGGGCGCGGGCATCGCGCGCCCTTCGAAGTAGAGGGGCGAGATTCGCATTCTCAACATATCGCCCCACGACATTCATTGTTTTCCAGCCGCCGGCCTGCATGATCGGCAAGACGCCAAGCCCCGACACAATCATGTCTTGCGCGGCGCCGACGCGCATCGAATGACCCGATAAATGTTCGATCGCTTGGGCCGATAGACCGGCTGCCTGCGCGGCTTGTTTTAGAATCCGATTGACGGAGTAGGGATGGAGCGGGCGGTTGCCAGCGCGGTCGTCCCGAACCGCGCGAAAAATATAGCCTACGGCGATCCCTGCCGCTTTCAACCAGGCGTGAACCAATTTCAAGCTCTCGGGCGAGACATATCCAAGCCTTCCTTCTCCGTAAGGGTCGTTCTTCGATCGTCTAATCAGGATTTGAGCCGAGCCGTTGGAAGGCGGCCGCAGGTCCTCCACAAGCAAGGCGACCAGTTCGGCGCGTCGGCAAAGCGTGTCATGGCCTAATGCGATCATGGCGCGATCGCGTTTCCCGGCGAGCGTGTTCGGGCACGCTGCGATCAGCTGATCGCGTAAATTGTTGGTCAGCCCGAGCGCCTGTTGTGGCCGGGCGCGTTTGGCGCGGAGCGCCCGCCGCATAGCAATCACCACTTCTTCGTCGGTCACCGGGTTCTCCATCCGCAGAAGCCTATGGACCTTGCGGATCCCCGCCAGCCGGCGCTTGAGGGTCGCGGCCGAGCAGCTTTCCGTTTCGTGGGCGATAAAGGCCGCGACGGTCTGCGGATTCGCGGGAAGCGCCCGCCGCCGCGCCTTGCGGCACCAATCCTCGAAAGCTTGCATATCCGATCGATAGGCGCGCAGCGTGGCGTCGGCATAGGCGCCCTCAAGCTTGGCGAGGGCATCGCGCCATTCGTCACCTCGACTTTTGAAGTTGGCGGGCTTGCCGTGCTGAGCTGGATAGGAGACTGTGTTTTTCATACAGACCATCTCATTATGAGACTTTAAAGTCCATATAATGGACAATACGGCGGGAATCAATGCTGACGGGCCTACAAATTCGTGCAGCCAGAGCAGCGCTGGGTTGGTCAGCTGCCGCGTTGGCCGAAAAGGCAGGCGTTGCAATGAAAACGATCGCCCGCTTTGAGCAAGTGGATGGCGTTCCTCCAAGTCGGTCGGCGACCTTGGCCGAGATCCGGCGGGTGCTCGAAGCCGCCGGCATCGAATTCATCGGCACGCCGGAGGACGGCCCCGGCATTCGCTTGCGACGCGCCGCGCCGCGGGAGTAAAGAAGCGCCCGCGAGAAATAACTTCTCCGGCGTTCGCTGATGCGCGACGAGTTGCTGGAATTTTGGTACAATCCGTGAACAAAATTTCGGAGCGTGCCCATGCCGAGCCAAACACGAAAAATCGCGCCCGCCGAGCCCCAGCGGGCCGAACCTGATACCGATCCGCGGTCTCTGTTTGGGCCGGCGCCGCTGCTCGAGGGCGAGGACGCCAGCGCTTACGAGGCCCTGAATAGTCAGATCCGCTCGGCGGTCGCGCCCAATGACATCATCGAAGAGATATGGGTGCGCGATGTGCTCGATCTCTTGTGGGAGACACTGCGCCTTAGGCGACTCAAGGCGAAGCTGATGCGCGCGGCCGCGCATGAGGGGCTGGACGAGCTGCTGAGGCCCTTGACCGGAATCCTGGAGCATCGAGATCTGAGCAACGGCTGGGCCCGTCGTGACGAGAAGTCCGTAAAGAAGGTCGATGCGCTGCTCAAGCAGGCGGGTCTCGACCAGGAGGCGATCGCGGCGCGGACGCTGGCGGTCAAACTCGACGCCTTTGAGCGGATCGACCGCATGATCATGCAGACCGAGGCGCGGCGCAACATGATCTTGCGCGAGATCGATCGCCGTCGCGACGCTCTGGCGCGGCGCTTGCGCGAGGCGTCGGCCATGATCGAGGACGCCCAATTCACCGAGATCGCGGCGCCGGCGCCGGAGGCCGACGCCGCATGAGGCCGTCCGCGCGCGCCCTCGCCAATCGTCGTAACGCGCGTCATGGCGCCGGCCCCAAAACGCCGGTGGGAAAGGCCCGCGTCGCTTTGAATGCGCTGCGTCACGGTCTCGCCATCCCCGTGGCCCTGGATCCGGCTCTCGGCGCCAGGATCGAACGTCTGGCGCGGGCCGTCGCCGGGCCGGGCGCCGATCCCTTGCGTCTTGAATGCGCCCGCCGCGTCGCCGAAGCGCAAATCGACGTGCTGCGGGTGCGTCGCGCTCGCTGCGCCTTGCTGGCCGATCCGAGCCCGCGCGTGAAAAAGCCGAACGCGCGCCAGCTGATCGGCGTGGCCAAGGGACTCTTGCGCGGCGGCGAGGTGGACGAAAACGGCGAAGCGGTCATGCTCGCCCCGAAGGGCATGAACGCTCGAAGCGCCCCGACGACGCTTGAACAACGGATTGAGGCGCTCGCCGCGGAACTGGCGCGGCTCGATCGCTATGAGCGGCGCGCCTTGTCGCGGCGAAAGACCGCGATACGTAATTTCGATGGCTTGTCCCTGCCCCAAGGGGGGCGAGAGCGCTCGTCCCGTTTGGGCAAGGTCGATGAATAGGCGAAGCTTGGCGCGGCAGGATTTTGTGATCGCCAGAATTCGCCGAGGAGCCGCCGATGACGCCGCGACGCGATATCGAACTAATAGGCGAGACGGCCGCGTATTCCGTCGCCGGAACGGCGTTGGGCGAAGCGGCGACAATTCGACGTCCGACACCGCGAACGCGTCCGGTCCAGCCAGGGCGCCGCCCAGACGCGAATGCGCCGCGCCCGCCGCCAGATGGCGCGCGCGACCGCGCGATCGTCATGGCCGAGCGGCGGCTGCGGGGCGGACTGGAAGCGGTTGTCGCGGCGATCATCGAGGCGGCGAGCTCGGGCGACATGGCCGCGGCGAGGCTCGTCGTCGACCGATTGCTGCCGGCCCCCCGTGATCGGCGTATTTCGTTCGCGCTGCGGCCCATCGCCTGCGCCGACGACGCCATCAAGGCTTCGGCGGACATTCTCGCCGCGGTGGCGCGGGGACGGATCACGCCGGCCGAAGCCGAGGCGGTGGCGAAACTGCTGCATAATTTCATCGCGGCGAGCGAGCTGCGCGAGTTCGAACGCAGGCTGGAGGCGCTCGAGGCGGCGTCCGCGCGACGCCCATGAAACTGCCCGCCCGCCTTTGGAAGCGCCTCGAGGCGCTCGAGCGTCCTGGCCCTGGGCCGGATGATGAAATCAACGCCATCCTCCGCGAATACCGCGGCATGAAAGCCCTGCTCCTGGCGATCGAGAAAGCCCGCGAACTCGAGGGAGAATGGACGAAGGAAGACGACGACGCCATCAAAAACGCCGTCGGGCTGACCGGCGTGAGAAAGCTGCGGCAAGACATGCTGAGGGAACGGGACAAGAGACGCTCCGGCGAGGTTTGACGGCGCGGGGCTGAAGCGCCGGCGGCGTCGAGACGCGAGGTCTCGGCGCGGGCGCGAGGGCGGCGCCGGGGCTGAGCCGCCATCAAGCGAGACGCCGCTCATGAAGTGAAGCTCTAGCTAAAACCTGCGCGTTTTGATGCCCAGGTGCGCTGTTTTCGCGAACGGGCGCGCGGCGCGGGGTTTTGGCGGAACAAACCCAAACTCCCTTAACATGCTGAAATTACAGCGTGATCCGTCCCCGGGCCGGCCTCGCCGCGTTGCAACGCGCGATAAGGCCTCATATCAATGGTTCGCCCTGATCGTCCTTGCCTTTGGCCTGGCAAGCAGCAGGCCGGTTCAGCTAGAATGCACACGAATACACTCACGCCATGCGCCAGGAGACGCCGCCTCCCGTGCCAGCGCCTTTCACTGCGCGCCTCGACGAGTCAACGCTGAAGGCCCTCGACCGTCTCACGGAGAAAACCAATCGCTCCCGCAATTGGCTGGTGGCCCGCGCCGTCGAAGATCTTGTCGCGCTCAATGCGTGGCGACTCGACAAGATCGAAGCCGGACTCGTCGCCGTCAATCGCGGCGATTTCGCGCACGATGAAGAACTCGCGCGCGTCAGGAAGAAATTCGCGCCAAAATCATCAGAGTGCGTTGGACAACTCCGGCGCCGCGCGATCTCGAAGCCATCGGGATCACATCGAGCCCGACAATTCCGCCGCGGGTGTGACGACGATCTTTGAACGAGCCGACAATCCCTCGGAATTTCCGCATGCCGGGCGTCCTGGCCGTGTTCCCGGGACCCGCGAACTCGTTGTGGTGATACGCCTTTCATCTTGCTTACCGCATAGATGACGCGGAAGTCGAGATTCTTGCCGTCTTCCACGGTCCGCGCCAATGGCCGAAAAACTCGGACTGACAGCCCCGCGCCGCGCCCTAACGTGAACCCTGTCTCCTCGCCATGCGCGCATCGCTGTTTTCGACTGTGAGAACGCGTCGAATGTTGCCCCCATGGGCGCGTCCACTTTCGCTATCCACTACGCCGAACGGAAGCTGTCGATGGCGGAGCCGCGCGCAAAACGCCTCGACACCGCCAGAGCCGACGGCCAAGACCGCTATCATGAGGCCCGGCAAGCCGCCGGCGCCCGAGCGCGACGCAAATCCGGGCTGAAAGCCGCGATCAATCCCGCGAGCCGCCGTCATCCAAAAGCCCCTCGCGGATTTTGGGGTTTTGCTGGATGTTTGATTCCGGGCTGGATAGTGTAATCTTTTCTATCGCTTGAAGGGAAGCGCCATGGGCCAGGTTCTTCACGGGAGCCCCCGCGCGACAGAGCGGCGCTGGGGCGGGGCCATTAGCGTAAGTCAATCGCGACGACGTCGCCACGGCGTCCTTGGCATGGCGTTGACCCGTGTCGTCGGACGCATCCTCCTCGGCTTGGCGCTCGTTGCCGTGGCTTTGGGCTTCGCGGCTTTCGATTCATTCAGCATTCCGTCGGAGGCCGAGGTCCGCCGCGCATCCGCCGCCGTGGTCTTCACCGGCGCTTTCGAGCGGGTCGACGCGGGCCTCCAACTGGTGCACTCCGGCGTCGTTCCGCGCCTTTATGTCTCTGGCCTGAACGCCAACGCCGGCATTCTTCCCGCTCGCTTTGTCAGCCAGTTCTCAGCGCGCAACCCAAACATCGCGGATTTGCAACGGCTGGTCGAATGCTGCGTCGAATGGGGCGAACTCGCCGACAACACCTTTCAGAACGCCCAAGACACCAAATGCTGGGCCGACCGTCGCGGGTTGACCGGCCCCTTGCTCTTGATCACCTCCCGGCGGCATATGGCGCGCGCCATGGCCGCGCTCTCGGCCGCGCTCCCCGGCCGCGCGCTAATTCCCTATCCCGCCGATGATGCGCTTGCGCCGGCCGGCGGCTTGCGAGGGCGGACGCTCGAATATATCAAATATCTTGCAACGTTTATCGCCACTCGCCTGCCGTCGGTGGTCAACGCGCGGCGGCGAGCGGGGCCGTTCGCGGAACTCTGCCCCGCCACCCTCTGACGATGCCAGGGAGGCGAAAAGCGACGTTCGCGCCAAAGCGGCTCGCGCGAAACTCAGGAGCGCGGCCCCGCGTCAGAACCATCGGAAACCGTGGCTGAATTGGCGTTATGCCAAATCTCGGAGAGGATGACTGTGTGCCGGCTGCCGAATCGGTGGCGATCTACAGCATGGCGAACGCTGGGGGTTCGCCATGCCTGCTGTTCCGCTTTGAGTGGATTTTGACGCATCGGCGCTTCGCGCCGCGGTCAAGAATACCAAGCATGCGGCGCGGGCGCGGCGACTTCTCGCCGTCGCGGCGATCTACGACGGCTCCATGCGCACGGAAGCGGCGAAGACCGGCGACGTGACAGTGCGGATCGTCCGCGATTGGGTGATCAAATTCAACGCTCATGCCCCCGACGGGCTCATCGATCGCAAAGCCCCCGGCCAACCCCCAAAGCTCAATGACGCGCATCGCGAGGCCCTGATGAAAATGATCGAGGGAGGGCCGACGCCGGCGATTCACGGCGTCGTGCGCTGGCGGCTGATCGATCTCGCGCAATGGATTTTCGAGGAGTTCCGCTTCTCTATCGCCGTGCGGTTCCGCGTCACGATCAACCCGCGTAGCTCAGCGAAGGCACAGCTCGTCGTCCGCCGCTTGACCAGCAGTTCGCGCGTCTTGTGCGGCATCAGCGTCGCTTGCTGCTCCGCGCTCTTGATCGGCACGGACGCGTTCCGCGACGCGACATCGCTTCGCGGCAGGCATCGGCGTCCACCGCGTCGTTCTTGCCGCGCGTGATATGGGCCTTGGCGTAAGACGGCGGCATTGGCCGCTTCGTGCCCCGCCCCGGCGGCGCGGCGAGATACGAGCCTTTTGCTCATGTCCTTGGCGCTGGTTCTCATGCTCGCTGGCGGCGGAGCTTTGCGCGCCAGTTCAACTAAGGATCGAGCCTATCGAGCGGCATAGCGTATTCCGCTGTTGTTCTCGCGATCTTTGCCGTCTTACGGCGCGCCCGGCTAATGTGGCGGCCTTCTCGGCGGCCACTTCGCGCGCCGCCTTGCGGTTCCATGCGAAACTCGCGCGGTTGGTTGTTCTTGGCGCTCCATGGGACGATCCGCACCAGAACGTCGGTCAGCCAGGCTTCTGGACCGAGACCGTCGAGTTTTGCCGTATTGAGAATCGACGACAGGATTGCCCCGGTCTCACCCCCCGCCCGCGTGGCCACGGAAAAGGCTATTTTTTTTGCCATCGGGCGGATCGTGCGCTCCACACTGTTTGTATCAGGCTCCAATCGGCCATCGTCTAGGAACGGGGGAAGACCACCCCAATGACTAAGCGTATAGTCGATCGTCTCGCGCAACGTGGAGATCATCGAAAGCCCGTCGCTCGCGGCGACAAGCCGCGCATGTAAGACCTCCATGCTTATCTTCGTCTCGGCCCGCCGAACCGCCCGACGATTTAGCTTGCTCCGATGAAAATCGTGTCGGAGTTGTAGTCCGGCCAGGATACGGAGCACCGGCTTCCGACGAAGGTGGATGGAGATGAGGCGCAGGACTATATGACGCGCGAATGCCGAGCTAGGCAAACCCCGCCGCTCAAACGCGGGGTGGCCAGCTGCCAGTAAAGCAGACCACGACCTAAAAAATGCGAGGGTGCATGCACTTTATTCTGTCGATGATTTTTGAGTTTTTGGGCTCTCCGTGGCGTTCGGCGCTGTTGATCCTGGCGTTTGGCGCGGCCCTCGCCTATATGCGCTTTGCCAAATGGTCCCGGTAT
>PLZT01000734.1 GCA_003152255.1 Methylocystaceae bacterium
ATCCCATTGATCATCCCGTAGGGCGTGACGACGCGCCATTGGTCGGCCCCTCCGATTCGGCCAACCTCCTATGAATCACGCAAATCCGTCGCCGGGAATCCCCTAATTGATGACAGGCCCTAGCATCACCAAGATAACCAACCTGCCCATTTACAACTGGCTCGGCAAGCCAGAGAACACCGACCCGGAGCAGCTGCGCGAGAAGCGACGCATGCTTGCGCTCGGGAACGCCTCGCGCGCGTGGATCACGTTGCTTTCCGTTATCCTCATGGCGTGTCAGTTCAGCGTCGAAGGAACTGTCGCCGCCGCCGCGGCATGCGCCATCATCGCCTATCCGTCGCTGTGGCTCGCGCGCAAATACATGCCAACTTCTCAATAAAATGCTTGTGGGCGATTGGCGGCTTCTTATCCAAGCGGCGATTGGACGGCTGCGTTCATAGTTTTGTACGCCGCCAGTTCTCGCCCGCGATGATCGATCCGGCGTCGCCGAGTCGAAATAACGGCGGCGCCTATTCGGTCAGGACGGCTTGGCATTGCGTCTGAACGGGAACGCGCACCTGAAAAATCTCGACCGGCTTATAATAATAACAATCGACGTACCAAGGATCGTAGTCCGCCGCGGAAAAAGCAAATACAGCGGAGGCGTCGGAATATAGCCGCGCATTCATCGCGAAGGTCAGCGACACGACGAGAAAAAAAGCGGTGTTCTTGAACGTATGCATTGTCGACAGCTATCCTCGGCTTGCGAGACAGGAGCAGTCCGTTATTTGCGAACAATAGCGCTGCTCTCATCGTGAATATCCCTCGCCTCGACGCCGAGAACAAGGTTAATCAGCTGTTTTATTTAACCATTGTCAAGACGCGCATGGACAATTGTAAGTGCATTTAATTCGTTGCGGCAACGCATTCTTGTGACGCGGTTCGGGCTGATCGGGCGCCGGCGAACGCCTGTTGTTCAGTGCATCGCGTTGCGATTGGGGGGCTCCCGCGCGGCGATGGCGATCGGGCTGGCCTGATGGTGCAGCAGCAGCCATCGGCCATCGAACCGGCGGAACCAGTTGGTGGCGGCCAGCGCGCCGCCGCCGACGGTTTCGATGCAAAGCACGCGGCCTTCGCTCTCGCCGAGGATGACCGTCTCCTGTCCGCGCGCGATCGGCTCTTGCAGCGGGTTGCGGAAGATGTCCGCGTAGGACGCCAGCACCGCGCGGCGGCCGATCAGCGGCGGCCAACCCGGGTGGACGCAGGATACGCCGTCCAGCGCCCAAAGCGCCGCCATGGCCTCGTTGTCGCGAGCCAGGAAGGCTTGGTAATAGGCCGAATTGGCGGCGAGCAATGCGGTTTCGTCGGTCATCGCCGCGAATTTGCGGGATTTTTTCCGCGAGCGCAACGCCGCCGCACAGTTTCGCCCGCATCGCGCCCGATTATGGTAGGGTAATGGCGCGCTTCGCCGGCCTTGACCCGGCGCTAAGCTTGGGGAGATCCGATGTTTATCCAAACCGAACCAACGCCCAATCCCGCCACGCTCAAATTCTTGCCCGGCCAGACCGTGCTGGCGACCGGCGCGCTCGAATACCGCTCGAAGGAGAGCGCCGCCAAGGCGCCGCTCGCCGAGGCGCTGCTGTCCATCGCGGGCGTCGAATCGGTGATGTTTGGGCAGGACTTCGTCTCCGTCACCAAAAGCGACGTCGAATGGGCGCATCTGAAGCCGGCGGTGCTTGGGATCATCATGGAGCATTTTTCGTCCCGCGCGCCGCTGCTGGTCGGCGATGGCGAAACCCATGGCGGCGCGGCCGAATTCTTCGATCCCGAGCAAGCCGAGACCGTCGCCAAGATCAAGGAGTTGATCGAGACGCGCGTGCGTCCGGCGGTGGCGGGCGACGGCGGCGACATCGTGTTTCGAGGTCTAAGGGACGGCGTCGTCTATCTGACGATGAAGGGCGCCTGCTCGGGCTGTCCGTCCTCCGCGGCGACCTTGAAAAACGGAATCGAAAATCTTCTTCGCCACTTCCTGCCGGAGATTCGCGGCGTCGAACAGGCGTAACCGCTCGATTTATGGGCGCCGCATTGCTCCTACCGGCAAAACCGTCATAATCGAGCGCCATGAGAATACTCGCCATCGACACCGCCCTTCCCGCCGTTTCCGCCTGCGTGTTCGACTCCGGCGAGTCCGAGCCGCTCGCGCGCGAGACGGCGCCGATGGAGCGCGGCCACGCGGAAGCGCTGCTTCCTTTGATCACCCGGGTCGTCGGGGCCGTGGACGGCGGCTTCGGCTCCATTGACCGGGTGGCGGTCACGGTGGGGCCGGGCTCCTTCACCGGCATTCGCATCGGACTTTCCGCCGCGCAGGGAATCGCGCTCGCCCGCAAAATCGAGCTTGTCGGCGTCTCGACCCTGGCGGCGCTGGCGGCGCCGTATATTCTGGAGCCGTTCGAGGACGTCGTGGCGGCGGCGATCGACGCGCGCAACGGTCAGGTCTTCATCGCCGCCTATGGGCCGGACGGGCGTGGCGTGCTGGCGCCGCGCCGCATGGGCGCGCATGAGGCGCTGCGGGCGCTTGGGGACGGCCCGCTGCGCCTCGTCGGCTCCGGCGCCGCGCTGCTGGAGCCGCAGGCGCGCGCCAGCGGCGTCGCCGCGCGGATCGTCGACACGGCCGTGGCGCCGGACATCGCCTTCGTCGCGAGGCTCGGCCTCGTCGCCAATCCCGCCGACGCGCCGGCGCGGCCCTTTTATCTCAAGGCGCCGGACGCCAAGCCGGTCGAGCGGCAAGGCGCCGAAGCCGCGACGCTTCCCGCGTGAGCGGCTGATGTCGCTGATCAAGGGGTTTTTCGCCAAACCCACCTTCTCCGTCCAGCCGATCCGCGCCGATCGCGCCGAGGAATGCGAGCGGCTCCACGCGGCGTCCTTCGCCTTCCCCTGGTCGAGTTCGGATTTCGAAAGCTATCTGACCGACAGCGCGATTCTCGCCGACGGCGCCGTCAACGACACCGCGCCCAAGGGTCCGCTCGGCGGCTTCATCATGTCGCGGCTGACGCCGCCCGACGCCGAGGTGCTGACCTTCGCGGTCGATCCGGCGCGGCGCGGAACGGGCCTCGGGCGCCTGCTGCTGGAGCGCCATCTGCTCAATCTCGAGCGGGGCGGCGCGCGGCTGGTCTTTCTGGAGGTGGCCGACGACAACTCTCCCGCGCTGGCGCTCTATGAGCGGTCCGGCTTCAAGATCATCGGCCGGCGCGAAAATTATTACCAGCGCGCCAGCGGCGAGCGCCGGGCGGCGCTGACGATGCGGCTGGAGCTGTAGGGCGGGCGAAGGAATGGTCTGATGGCGATTGAAACGACGCCGTGGGATTCCGCCGAACTTCTCGATACGCCCGAGGCTGTGACGGCCTATATCGAGGCGGCTTTCGAGGATGGCGATCCGATCCTTATCACTCACGCCCTCGCCGCCGTCGCGCGCGCCAAGGGGATGACTGAGCTTGCGCGGCGGAGCGGCGTGGCGCCCGAAGCCCTGCGCAAGGCGCTCGCCGCGAATGGCGATCCAAAGCTCTCGACATTTCTGTCGGTGCTGAAAGCGCTCGGCCTGCGGATCGCCGTGCGCGCGGCGTGAGCGCGACATACCCGGCGTCAAACAAAACCGCTCAACGCGCCCGCCGGCTCCCCTCCCGTCACAATCCTGTCGCGCCGCCGCGCCACTCACAGGTCATGCCCTACCTCCGCGCGCTCGCCTTCGTGCTGGCCATGGCCTTTTTCGTGATCCTCGTCGCGCCCTTGCAGGCGCTGGCGCGGCGCTCGAACTGGCCGCTGCGGCACAAAATCCAAATATTCTTCTGCCGGACCATGTGCCGCGTGATCGGCATCGAGGTGATTCCCTTTGGAGGCCTCCCGGCCGCCGCGCCGCGATTCGTCGTCGCCAATCACGTCTCCTGGACCGACATCATCGCTCTGTCGAGCCTTTATCCCCTGGTTTTTCTCGCCAAGAGCGAGGTCGCGGACTGGCCGGTGCTGGGCTTTCTGGCGCGGCTGCAGGGGACGATTTTCGTCGACCGCGCCAATCGGCGGGCGATACCCACGGTCAACGCCGCGCTGGCCGGGGCGCTGCGGGCGGGGCAGGATGTCGTTGTTTTCGCGGAGGGAACATCGAGCGATGGGGGCAGGGTTCTAAATTTCAACGCCTCGCATTTCGCGATGCTGCATGATCTCGCGCGCGAGAACGCCGTAGCGGTGGTCCCGGCCGCGCTCGCTTACGGGCCGCGCGCGGAGGGCGTTGAAAACCCGGAGGCTTTCGATGTAGGCTGGTATGGCGACATGAGTTTTGTTCCCCATTTATGGGGTTTGATGCGGCGCGGCGGGGCGCGATGTCGTATAGCCTTTGGCGCGCCGATCTATCCGTCGGCTTGTCCGGATCGGAAGGCGCTGGCGCGAGAAACGCAGGGGAGCGTTCGGCGATTGCTGGAAGCGGGCTCTTTCGCCCGGGCCGGGGTGGGCTTATGATCGCCGCGGGCACGAGACTAAGGAGCCTTTGAAATTAGCGACGCCGCATCGACACTCATTCCTCCCCGCGCCGACGAGCGCGCTGCGCGGGAGGCCGCTCCCGGCGGAAAAGTTCTGGTGAAGTCTTTTGGCTGCCAGATGAATGTCTACGACGCCGCGCGCATGACCGATCTTCTCGCGGGAGAGGGTTACGGCGAGACCGCGAGCGAAGAAGACGCCGATCTCGTCATCCTCAACACCTGCCATATCCGCGAAAGGGCGGCGGAAAAAATCTATTCCGAACTCGGCAAGCTGGCCGTGCTCAAACGCGAGCGCGCGCAAGCCGGGCGCGATTTCAAGATCGTCGTGGCCGGCTGCGTCGCCCAGGCCGAGGGCGAACTCGTGCTGCGCCGCCAGAAGGCGGTCGATGTCGTCGTCGGCCCGCAGAGCTATCAGCATCTGCCGCGACTGCTGCGCCGGGCGGCCGAGGGCGCGCGGCTGACCGATACGGATTTCGCGGTCGAAGAGAAGTTTCGCGACCTGCCCAAGCCGACTCGGGCGCAAATCGCCGCGCGCGGCGTTTCGGCCTTCGTCACCGTTCAGGAGGGCTGCGATAAGTTCTGCTCATTCTGCGTCGTGCCTTATACGCGTGGCGCTGAAGTCTCGCGCGATGTCGCGCAGGTTGTCAAGGAGACGAAGCGCCTCGTCGACGCCGGCGTGCGCGAGATCACGCTGATCGGCCAGAACGTCAACGCCTATCGCGGCATAGCCCGTCCGGAAGGACGGGCGTCCCCTGGACGCCCTGATGACGCTTCCGGGAATCCCTGGCCGCTGGAGCGCCTGCTCGAGCATCTCTCCGATATCGATGGACTGGAGCGGCTGCGCTACACGACGAGCCATCCCGTCGATATGACGCAAGGGCTGATCGACGCGCATGGCGCGCTGCCAAAGCTGATGCCCTTCGTGCATCTGCCGGTGCAATCGGGCTCCGACCGCGTGCTTAAGGCGATGAACCGCCGTCATCGCGCGCAAGACTATCTCGACATAGTGGCGCGGCTGCGCGCGGCGCGGCCCGATGTCGCGCTCTCCTCGGATTTCATCGTCGGCTTTCCCGGCGAGACCGACGCCGATTTCGAGGAGACGCTGGCGCTCATTCGCGCGGTCGGTTTCGCCTCGACCTTCTCGTTCAAATATTCGCCGCGCCCCGGCACGCCGGGCGCCGAGCGCGAAGACCAGATCGCGGACGAGATCATGCGCGAGCGCCTCTCGATATTGCAGGCGCTGGTCGAGACGCAGCGCCAGGCCTTCAACGCCGCGACGGTCGGTCGCGTCGTCGATGTTCTGTTCGAGAAACCCGGCCGTC